>JAUYOW010000203.1 GCA_030697825.1 Gemmatimonadales bacterium
CCGCCGCGGTGTTCGGCTTCCCCGCGAGGTGGTCCTCGAGGGGCTGGCCGTTCACGAAGACCTCGGGCGGCCGCTTCGTGCGGCGGGGCCGCCGCGTGCGCGAGCTGGCCGGGACCTCGCCCTCCTCCTCTTCGCCGTTGAGCAGCAGTTCGAGGCTCTCCTCGTCCAGCCCCAGCAGCTCGACCGCCTCCATGGCGGCGCAGAGGTCCTCCGGGGTGGTGAATTCCACCGCCTGCACCCGGAGGTCCTCGCCTCCGCGGCCCGAGTACGGGTCGAGGAAGCTCCGCGAGGTGCGGAGCGGAGCGACGCCGGTCAGATCTCCGCCGTCGCCATCCTCGCCTCCCCGCCAGCTTTCCGTGGGGAGAAAACCGATCCGATCACGTCCGAACAGTTGCGTCGACATCTCGAGTCTCCTTTCCGCCTTTGGCGGATGTGTTACGGGTTGAAGGTACGTTCCGATTTTGGTGGAGGATGCGGGCCTCGAACCCGCGACCTCTGGCTTGCAAAGCCAGCGCTCTACCAGTTGAGCTAATCCCCCGCCTGAGCATTCGATCCTCTTGGATCAACCGCTCGGGTGGGAGCCCCCGAAGCTACATCGGGGGCCGTTCGGAGAGGGACGCTGCGCTGCCTCGGCAACGTCCCTCCCCGATGTCTTACGCGACCGCGGACTTTTCTCCCTCGAGGAGCCGGTCGAGGAGTGCGGGCCAATACTTCGCCCGCACCAGCGAATCGCCGGCCTTCTCGCGCGCGTAGGCGACATCGTACGCGATCGGCGTCGCGAGGTCCGACGGGTCGAAGTTCCGGATCCAGTTGCGGCAGTTCGAGAGGACGACCGTCGCTCCCTCGATTCGGAATGCATCGGGATGCCCCTCGTTGCGCTGGATCGCGTCGAGGCACGCGCTCGCCGGGTGCGAGTGGTGGTCGCTGTCGGTCAGCAACCCGACGTACTTCGCGCCGTTCTTCGCCGCGAGGATCGCGAGGAAGATGCCGATCGGCATCTCCTGCCCGACGAGTCGCAGGCCCTCCTTCGAGCCCAGCATGTTTCCGCTCGCGGGCATGAGGAGGTCGCAGAGGACGACCTCGAACCCGCGCTGTCCGCGGAGGAGCTCGCGCCCCTCGTCGTAGGTACCGGCGAGCACCACGTCGTGCGCACTGCCGAGTTGCGCTCGCGCCGCCTCGAGGTGTTCCGTGCCGTCGTCTATGACCAGGATTCTCATCTGTTGTTTTCGGCCCCGCTTCTTAGGCTGCAGGCCGCTCCGTATGGGGTAGAGGGTTGAAGGTGCTGGGTTTCTGCGCCCGAGGCGCATCCGCCTCTGGCGGAGTTTCCCGCCTGAGCATTCGATCCGTTTGGATCAACCGCTCGGGTGGGACCCCGTCATGTGACGGGGTTGTGGTGGGTGAGTGCTACGGTCCGTCGTCGAAGAACCGCGTGGGCTCGACGGGGTAGAGATCATTCGGATCATTCACGGGCCGCTCGTCCTCCTCGCGGAGCCACGCGCACCGCTGCAGCTCCTCTTCGTTCATCATGCTCGGGGGCGTGTTGTCGCAGTACTCGCGACCCTCTTCCGCGCTGCCCGCGAATGGGTCGATCCGGCCGATGTCCATCGCCGATCCGACGAGCATGGCGCCGAGCAGCGCCACGAGGGCGAGTCCGATTCCGATGTTCTTCAGTATTCCCATCGCGTTTTCTCCTTGAACGGGTTGCGAACGTTGTTGGTGGCACCGGCGGCAGTTGCAGCCGCGCGTACCCTCGGTCACCGTTGCCGGCGGGCTCTCGCCCCTTTTTGCCGAGCAGCGCCATGAGATGTTACCGGCGGTATCGCACCGCCAGCGCCACGACCGCTCCGCAGGTGAGGAAGCTCGCGCCCATGCCGGATGCGAGCGCCCAGTCCTGGCGAAGAATGCCGTGGCCGATGAAGGTTGCCTGGAACAGGAGGAATCCGACGAACGTCGTGAGTGACACGCCGTCCGCGTTCTTCCCGCGCCAGATGCGCCACGCTTGGGGTACGAACAGCAGCGCGTTCGCAAACCCCGCAATGGCGACGAGAACACTGACGACATTCTTCAGCGTTTCCATCGTTCTCCTTTGGTTGGGGTTGAAGGTGCTGGTTGTGATTTCCCGCCTGAGCACCGAATCCCACTTGAGGATCCGGCGCTCGGGTGGAACCCCGACCGAAGTCGGGGTTGTTGGAGGGCAGTCGTTACTGACACGACTGGTTGGGTCCGCAGTGCGGCGGGTGGACCGGGTGTAGGATGCCGCGGTCGTCGATGCAGTGGAAGCACGTCTCGAAGCGACTGCACTTGCGCCAAGTCGGCTTCGGGAGCTTCGCCTCCGGGAGCGCTGCACGACAGGCGGCTGCTTCCGAATCTGCGATTCGCTTCGTCTCCTCCTGCTCCGCCTCCTGCTCTGCCTGTTCTGCGGCATGAATCTTCTGGCGAACCTTCGGGCTAACGGCGAGGGCGAGCGCGCCGAGGCCGCAAACGAGGGTCACCGCCGAAATCCACGTTCTCATTGTGTGTGTCATCCCCGCTTCTTGGGCCGCAGGATGCTCCATTGTGGGTTGAAGGTGCTGGGTTCAAATTCTCACCTGAGCATTCGATCCGCTTGGATCAACCGCTCGGGTGGGAGGACGACGCGATGGCGCGGATCGCGTCGTCCTGTGAGGATCAGCCATCGCTGTGGCTCTGTCGCCGCGCCGCGTCGTCGGCCAAATCGTCGAGAGTCGGCCGATGCACCTCGTCGCCGCCCCAAAGGAGGGTGAGGAGTGCGCTCACGGCCGCGATCGCGTACAGCACGAGCATCGGCCACTTCGGCAACGACGCGCCCAAGACGATGCTCCCCCCGTAGGAGATCATCGCGATGAGCGCCGAGATCATGACGAGCGCTGCAATGATGAGTCGAGCCATTCGGTCCTCCTT
>JAUYOW010000204.1 GCA_030697825.1 Gemmatimonadales bacterium
CGCCTCGTGCGTCTCGGTCGCGAACTCCTGAAGGAGCGCCGCCGCCCCCCCCGCGCGCAGGATCCGCATCATGCGCGCCGCCAGCTCGCGCGCTTCCACCAGCCCCGAGTTCATGCTGTGCACGCCGACCGGAGCCGCCTGGTGCGCGGCGTCCCCGGCGAGCCAGACGCCTCCCTTGCCGAAGCTCCGCGCGAGGCGCGACTCGAACAACGCGACCGTCGACCAGTAAATCTGCGTCGGCCGCGCCGTGCACCAGGGAGCCCTCGCGGCGATCAGCTGCTCGAGCCGCTCCATCGATGCCTGGTGTCCAGAGGCGTCCTGAATCTGGAATCCCCAGCGGCATCGCCCCTCCTCGAGGGGCCAGTAGACGCTCGTCAGGTCTGGATCGAGAATGACGCGCACTTCCGCGGGAAGCTCCCCCGCCGCCTCGATCTCGTAGACGGAGAAGATCTGGCCCGCGCCATGCTCTTCCATCTCGATGCCGGACATCCGCCGCACGGCCGAGTCGTACCCGTCGGCGCCGATCACATAGGCCGGTCGGATCGTCTCGCTTCGCACGACGACCCACTCGCTTCGCGCGACGGGGTAGCCGGTCGCGACCTGGTCGAGCTTCGCCACCTCCGCCCGCAGGGGGGCGTCGTCCGCGTTGAGGGACTCGAGACGGTGTCCCCAGAGGACCTTGAGCTTCTTCTGGCGGAGCGCCTCCTCGGCGGCTCTCTCCAGCAGGCTCTGGCGGAGGACGAGGAGATACGGATGCTTGGAAGCGAGGGCCGAATAGTCGATCTCGGCGCGCCTCTCCCGTCCTTCGTAGTAGGCGACCTTCGTCAGCTTCCGCCCCGCGCCGATCAGCCCTTCGGAGAGCCCTGCCTCGTCGAGAATCCGGAGCGTGCGCGGATGGATCGCGAGCGCGTAGCTGTGCTGGGTCGTCCGCTGGTGCATGTCGACGACCTCCACACGGACCCCGTGCTGCTGCAGGAACAGGGCCGCGGCGAGACCGACCGGACCGGCGCCGACGACGAGGACCTCAGGATCGGAGTGACGAAACATCGAGCTTCCTCGCTAATCCATGTTCGCGATCTGCGCGACGATCGCGTCAATGGGCGCCTTCGCGCACGTGAACATCGGCGTGTCCCGCTGCGTATAGAGGCTCGCCTCGGTGTAACGCAGCCGCCCCACCAGATCGACGAACTCCTGCGGGTAGTCCGAGTCGAACGCGACCACGAAGTCCTGATCGTCGATGCCGTAGCTGTAGCTCGAGTTCAGGCTGACGCCCTTGAACGGCGCGGAGGCGGCGATATGCTCGTCCATCATCCCCTGCCGCGCGTGGGGCGAAAGGCGGTACCACGCCCGCGTCTTCAAGAAGGGGTACACGAACAGGAACTTCCCCTGGCCCGGCAGCAGCTCGACGCCCTCCCCGGCGCCCTTCATACGGTTGACGTACTGCGACCGGCGCTGCAGCGAAAGGAAGCTGTGCACCTGCGACAGGTAGACGCCCAGCTGCGACCGTCTGATCGTCGCCTCCATCGACTGGAAGCACAGCGGGTCGAACGCGATCTGCCAGAGCATGAAGTCCACGCCCGCGCGCAGGCCCACGAGCGAGTAGGTGCGGAGGATCAGGTCCTCCGAAGACTCCCACTTCCGCACCAGTTCGATGAACTCGGTCCCCGCCGCCCGCCGCTCGTCCGCGGGGAGCCGCCGGAACACCGGGTCGAGCCGGTAGAACGAATAGTTCAGGAACTGGCGGCGTTGCCTGTCCGGGCCCTTGCCCGTGACGATCCCGGTCGGGTCGAGGTCGACGGAGGGGCCGCGGCGGGGCGGCGGGCCCGTGTCCCCGGGAGAGTGCTCCATGCTCATACCTG
>JAUYOW010000205.1 GCA_030697825.1 Gemmatimonadales bacterium
GCGTGATGAGGCCGTGGCGACTGCGGCGGCCGCGCCGGATCTGCCGACCACGCTCCTGCCGGGCACCATCGTTTCGGCCGAGGTCGCCGGCGCGAGCGCGCGGCTCGTGCAGCGGATCGAGGCCGCACAGACGCGCGTGGAAACGGTCCAAAAGGTGGGCGCAGAGACGATCCGCACGACCGAACACCGCGCAGAAGAGCTGGACGCGCACGCGGCCGAGCTGCGGCTGCGGCGGCAACTCATCCTCACTGGCCAGCAGGCGCGCGGAGACCTGCTCGGCCTTGCCGCCGCCTGGCTCGCCGTGGCCACGTCGTTTTTCATGGCGGTCTGGCGCCGTCGCCACGCGCGACCCAACCCGCCTCCCCTCGCCGGCGGCTCCGGCACCGCCCCGGGCGGGGATGAGGCGTTTATCCAGGGCGTCTCGGCCCAGCAGCGGCAGGCTGCGCGCGACCAGCAACGGCACCATGACTGGCGCATTGATCCGCGGCGCGCCCGCACGGCGGATGCGGTCTACCGCACGTGGCGAACCGCGCTGACGGAGGCCGGCCCCAATGCCGTGCTTATTTTGCGAGCACACGACCTGGCGGAGCGCGCCGGTGTGACGGCGTTCCGCCTCCTGTCGGTCGTGCATCCCGTCAGCGCCCGGCTGCGCGCGGAGGGTCATTTGCCGGTTCGCCTGGCGACGGCTGGGGAATCCATGCGGATGGCCTGGGCTCGCCGCCGCGGGCGCGAGCCGCGTCGCAGCGTGGTCCCGGACAGCCGGTATCGCGCGGTGAACACGTGGATCGAGCGCGTCATGACCGGCGGCCCCATGCCCTCGACATATTTCGCCCCGCGTCTGGCCGCCGACGGGCATCACGAGCTCTACCGCTTCGGAACGAAAGCGGTGCGGCTGTTCGTGGGCACCGGCGAGGGCCGCGTGTGGGCGGAAGACGAAATGTTCGCCGATGGCACGAGAGGATTCATCTACTGGCTGAAACTCGACGCGCCGGGGCAGGAGGACATTCCGCTCGTGGGTTACGGCCTGTTCAAGGACGGGCAGTTCCTGAAGCGGCCGGTACGGCAGCCATTCGGCCGCAGCGACTTGCCGGGGCATTTCGGCCGTGTGAGCGCCCGCGCGCTGCGTGATCAATATCTGCTCCACTATTTGCTGACCGGTTTCCAAGTTCCTGAGCCGCAGCTCGTGCACTTGGACAATCGCGGCCGCGATTACCTGTTCTCGGTGAACGGCCACGGGGTTGCGGTGTCCACCGCCATGCAATGGCGCCACCAGCCTGTGCTCCGTGAAGCGGTGGAATTCGCGCAGGGCGTTCGCGGAGTCCGTTATTGGGCGGCGCCGGAGGGGCGGAAAGCATTTCCGCTGGCGAGCGTCGCGCTGACCCGTCGAGGGCACGTCGTCAGCAGTCCGCAGTCCTCCATGCGGTGGTACGATGCGCGCCGGTTCGCCAACCGTGATCTGCCGCAACCTCGGAAGCTGCCCCTCGCGCACCTCGTGACGTTCTTGCTGTCAGGGCACGCGCCGCCGCCGGATGTGTTCGCCCCCTTGGATCGGCTTGGCATGGAGCGGTTGTATCTGGTGGGCCGCCACGATATCCGGCTCTCTATCGGAAAGCGGTACCACGGACGCGGCGAGATCGTGCGCAGGCCGTGGACGGCGCCGAACGGTGACCGCGGCGTGATGTACGTCCGGCAGCAGCCGGAGACGCCCGAGCTGTCCGTTGTCGCGTATGCACTGTTCCACGACGGCGCGTTTCTCACTTCCCCGGTCCGGTATCTCTTCGGGTTGTCCGTCGAGTATGAAGCGAATTGGCCCAACGCTGACCGGGAGGAGGTGATCGAGCTCCTGTATTTTCTCGCGAGTGGCCAGCGCATGCCGGCGATGGCGCCGGTTCGACTGGACAGCAGCGGGAATGACATCCTGTATTGGGTCCGCAAACATCCCGTCTACCCATACGTGAGCGAAGCCTTGGGCAAGCACACGCTGCTGCGGGAAGCGGTGGAATTTTCTCCTGGCACGCGCGGGGTCCGATATTGGACAAGG
>JAUYOW010000206.1 GCA_030697825.1 Gemmatimonadales bacterium
CGGGTTGTACTGGACAGCGCGGATGCCGGCGTGACTGAAGGCCAGCTTGAGGTAGCGGTTGCCGGCCTTGGAGCCCGAGCGATGGCGGGTGCGGCCGGCCGAGTTGTCCGCGCCGGGCACCAGGCGGCAGTAGGAGAAGAACTGCCGGGCCGAGGGGAAGCGAGTGATGCCGTCGATCTCGGTGTAGAGGGTGAACGCGTTCACCTTGCCGAGGCCTGGGATCCACAGCAGCCGCTGGACGTCGGCGTTGGGGATCAGGTAGGGGTAGAGGGCGCGCTCGAGCGTGGTGATCTGCTCGGTGAGCAGCTTGATCTGGGCTTCATGACAGGCGGCCTGCAGTTGGTAGAGCTCATCCAGCTCGGCCACGGTCTGGACGTTGAACTTCTCCAGCAGGCGGTCGATGCTGTTCTGGGCGCTGACACGTTTCTCGACCAGGCGCAGCCGGCTGCGCATGAGGTCGCGAGGGCCGCGCTGCCCGGGGCGAATCATGTGGGCGACGGGGATGAGGTCGGCCCGCAGCAGCAGGGCCAGGACGTCGGAGTCGACCTGGTCGGTCTTGACCTTGGCGGCCGAGATGGCCTTGAGGCGGGTGGCGTGGGCGAGCACCAGCTCGACGCCCAATGCCGCGAGGACATCGGCGAGCCAGTACCAGCTGCCAGTGGATTCCACGACCGCCTTGTGGGGACCGGGAAACTCCGCGAAGTAGAGCTGAAGCGCGAGCGGGGTGCTCGGCACCCGGGCCTGTTTGACGCGCGGGCCCTCGGGTCCATAGGTTGTGATCACGCAGTACTGCTTGTGCTGGTCGATGCCGGAGTACCACATGGGAGTGCCCTCCTGGGGTGACGGTTCACGATCCTGGCCGATCGATGAGACGATACTCCTCGAGGGCACTTCTTGGAAATATCAAGTGCATGAAGCTGCCGAGCCGGCTGGCCGCGCTGGCGGCACCGTCTGCCACGAAGTATCGTTGGATCAGCGCGGCCAAGGCGCCGGCTCGCAGCTTATGCACTAGTCGTTAGGCTGCGCCCATAGATCACGCGCTCCAGAGACATCGTGCCAAAGGAATCCCTCGCGACCGACATCACAGTCCGCGATGCCAAGGCGGAAGATCGGCCGTTCGTGGTCACCATCGCCCAGCGACTGGTCGCGTTCGGGCCCCCGTCATGGCGGACCCCGCAAGAAATTGTGGCGCGCGAAGTCCGCACTCTCGAGGAGTTTTTCGATCACCAGAAGACCGGAACGGCGTTGCTCATTGCCACGCTGTCGACCGAGCAGCTGCTCGGCTACGTCTATCTGGAAACCGTGGAGGACTACTTCACCGCCGAGCGGCACGGGCACGTGAGTATCATAGCCGTTAGCGAGGACGGCGAAGGCAAGGGTGTGGGAGGCGCTCTAATGCGTGCGGCGGAAGTCTGGGCGCGGTCGAGCGGCTTTCACCGACTCACACTGAACGTTTTCGAGGCCAACAGTCGGGCACGGGCCGTCTATGCGCATCTGGGTTATCGAGTCGAGACCCTGCGCTACGTTAAAGTCTTGGATGAAACGGTGAACGGTCCAAGTGATAGGTAACACTTTGTGCTCAGCTGATGGGTAACACTTTCTCCTTGTGGTTGCCGCCTTCCCGGCGTGCGGGGTGGCCGACCTGTTCGTGGAAGCGGCCGAGCCAGACGTGGCCAGGGCGCCGGGAGGATATCCGGTTCTGATCAGGCGCCGCACAGCGCAGAAGAGGGACTCGAAGGGTGACTAGGGCGACCCTCCTAGGCCTCGCGGTCCCTCCCGACAACACCCAGCATCACGGTCGCCAGCAGCGTCGTCGCGGCGCTCGCCACCAGCGCCGGGTGCGCGCCGCGCGACTGATACAGCCAGCCGAACAACACCGCGCCCGGCAATGCCACCGCGCTCAGGCTCCCGTGATACCAGCCGAAGCCGCGGCCGTGGCGGCCGGCGGGAGCGAGCCCCGCGATCAGCTTCCGCTCCGGGCTCTCGGTGAGGCCCGACACCACGCCGAACGAGAGGAAGACAGCCCACGCCTGGGGCGTGGTATGCGCGGCGCCGAACGCCCAGGCGAGCGCGGCGTAGCACATCCAGCCGAGCGCCAGGGTGCGGCGGGGCCCCCACCGGTCGGCCAGTACGCCGCCGGGGTAGGACGACGCCGACCGAACGACGTGCAACGCGGCCCAAAGGATCGGGATCATCTTGATGGGGACGCCAAGGTCCTGCGCCCGGAGGATGAGCAGCGTCTCGGGCGCGCGAAGGAAGGCGGCGAGGGCGAGAACGAGGAGTAACAGGGGGAGCGGGGAGCGGGGAGCGGTTCCTTCGGCGCGCGCCGATGCCATCGCGACGCCACCCAAGGTACCGCTCCCCGCTCCCCGCTCCCCCCCGGCCTCTCTCACCGCCACCCACGCCAGCGCCACCGCCACCGCACCCGGCACCACCGCGATCCAGAACACGCTCCTGACCGTGAATCCCGCGGCGATCAGCGCGGCCGCGAGAAGAGGGCCCACGATGGCCCCCACGTGGTCCGCCGCGCGATGCACGCCGAACGCCCGGCCGCGGATCTCCGGCGCCGCCACGCCGGCGATCATCGTGTCGCGCGGCGCGGTACGCACGCCCTTGCCGAGCCGGTCAACCGCGCGCAGCCCGATGACGTGCCACGCCGCTCCGGCAGCGGCCATGAACGGGCGGACCGCTGCGGCGATCGCGTAGCCCGCCACGACCAGCGGTCCGCGCAGACGCGGCCGGTCCGCGAGATAGCCGGAGAGGAGCTTGAACGCGGCGGAAACGGCGTCCGCGAGACCATCGAGCACACCGAGCGCGAGCGCACCCCCGCCCAACGTCCCCACGAACGCCGGCAGGAGCGGGTAGATCATCTCGGAGGAGAGATCGTTGGCGAGCGACGTCGCGCCGAAGAAGTAGACGGCGCGCGGCAGGCGGGGTTCGCGCTGCTCCATCACCTCATCACCCATCACTCATCACTCATCGCCCGTCACCAAGCCCCATCCCCCACCGGATCAGCGAGACCGGCAACCCACCGTATCCGAGCAACTCGTCGTGGAACCGCCGGAGCGAGAACGACGCGCCCGCGCGCCTCCGGTAGTCATCGCGCAGGCGCACCAGCTCCCGCCGCCCCACCGCGTAGCAGAGCGGATAGCCCGGGGTGCCGCAGTAGCGCGCCACCTCCGCCTGCGCACTCGCCCGGCCGATGCCGACAGCGTCCATCATGAATCTCACCGCCTCCTCGCTCGTCATGCCGAGGGTGTGGAGGCGCACGTCGAGCACGACGCGCACCGCCCGCCAGAGCAGGTGCAGCCGCTGGAAGAAGGTTTCCTCCGGACGGGTGAGAAAACCTTCTTCGGCCATCAAGTCCTCGCAGTAGAGCGCCCATCCTTCCACCGTGAGCGGCGACGACACGACGCGCCGCACCGGGGACGGCTGAGCCTGCGCCACCAGGAACTGGAGGTGATGGCCGGGGAAGCCCTCGTGGAGCGCCGTGCACGCGATCTCGTGCACGCAGTGGTCGCGCAGCAGGTCCTCGGGCGGCACCGAGACCCAGAAGAACCCGGTGCGCTCCGCCGAGAACGCGCCCGGCGGGTCGTAGGCGGCGAACGGGATCAGCGGCTGCATGAACGATGGCGTAGCCAACACCTCGAGCGGCCCGCTGGGCACCGCGACCAGTCCGCGTTCCTCCACGAACTTCCGGGCGCGCTCCATCTCCGCGGCGTACGACGCTACCAGCGTGTCGACGTTCGGGTGCTGCTCGCGCAGCCGTTCGGCGAGGGCGCGCCACGGCACGCCGGGTGCCAGCGTCTCCGCCCGGCGCGCCAGGTCCGCCTCCAGCTCCGTCACCAGCGCCTCGCCGTAGCGGAGCAACGCGGTGGAGCTCTCGCGGAGCGCGTGCTCGTAGTGGAGCCGGAAATCGAAGGCGTCCCGTCCGATGGCGAAGTCGCCGTCGGAGCGGTCGCTCAACTCGCCCGCCAGGAACTCGACGAAGTCGTCGAGGGCCTCGCGCGCGGGGCGGAGGGCGTCGAGCACCTCGCGCGCGCTCTCGGGCGGGAGGCGGCTCGCGAACTCGGGGATCGCCTCATTGAGGAGCGTCGCGCCGCCGCGCGCGACGGAGAGCGACGTCTCGGTGAAGATCTTCGCGGGCCGGCCGAGGGTCGCACGGGCGTCGGCGAGGAACCGCGGCGCCTCGCGGAGCCGGCCCGCGAGGGCTCGCCCGCGATCCCCCAGCGGTTGGTCTCCGCGCATCATCAGCACGAAGAGGCCACCCAGCAGGTACGAGAGATGGAATTCGGGGTTCAGCTCCTGCGGTCTTTCCCTCTCGAAGCGGGCGATGCTGACCCGGAGGTCGCTGAGGACCGCGGTCTGGTCGATCCGGTCCCCGAGCGACTCCACCTCACACCCCTCGAAGGCGAGCGCCATGGCCCTGAGCGCGGCGACCGAAGCCTTGACCTCCGCCTTGGTGAAGTTGCCGAGGCGCGCGTCGTGCGCCCCGACGCCGGCGTAGGTCGCGGCGACGGGGTCCAGCTGCCAACGAAGATCGAGGTAGGAGGCTACCAGCTCGCGATGGTCTGGCTGACGCACCTACGCCCCCACGCCCGCGATCAGCGTGTGACATTCCTGGTCGGTTAGGACGCGGTCGGTGGACTTGGCAGCGTCGAAGAGCACCTTCGCGTAGCGCTCGTTCGCCGCGTCGTAGCCATTCGCCGTGAGCCAGAACTTCACGTTGGACAGCCCCGACACCGGCGAGATCTCGATCCGCTGCTTCATGCCCAGCTCGCCGGCGGGAACGCTCGAGTACACTCGGTCAGCGAGCCAGTCGTCACCCTTGGCCCGCGCCTTGACGATCGCGGCGGCGTGCACGCCCGTGCCGGTGCGGAACGCGTCGGCGCCCATCACCGGGTAGTCCACGCCTATCGGCCGGCCCACCGATTCCGACGCCAGGCGGCAGTATTCGGGCAGCTTCGTGAGGTCCCCGTGGTACGCGCCCAGGAGGTGGAGGTTGACGATCAGCAGATCCATCTCCGCGTTGCCCACCCGCTCTCCCACTCCCAGGGCGGTCGCGTGGACGCGGTCGGCTCCGGCTTCGATGGCCGCCAGGCAGTTGATGACACCCATGCCGCGGTCCCGGTGCCCGTGCCAGTCGAGCTTCACGTCTTCGCCGGAAGGTTGGATGATCTCGTCCTTCACGAAACGCACCAGGTGGCGCACGCCGTCGGGGATCGCGTGACCCACGGTGTCCGCCAGGCAGAGGCGACGCGCGCCCCAGGAGATCG
>JAUYOW010000207.1 GCA_030697825.1 Gemmatimonadales bacterium
ATGAACGTGGCCGACGTCTGGCTCGACGGCGAGCGCGTGGGCGGCCACCTGGGCGGCTATCTCCCGTTCGTGCTCGACATCACCGAGCGCGTGCAGCCCGGCAGGGACTACCTGCTGGCCGTCCGCCTGGACAACCGCGACAACCCGATCACCGGCCCCAAGCCGCTGGCCCAACTCGACTTCAACATCTACCACGGGCTGTATCGGCCCGTCTACCTGATCCGCAAGGACCGGCTGCACATCACGGATCCGCTGCTGGCGGACCGTCCAGCGGAGCCTCGTCGCGCCCAACCTGCACACACTCGATTGCGAGGTGGTGGCCGTGGCATCCTGCTTCCGCAAGGATTCCCCGGCGAGTGGAGCTACTGGGTGGGACCCGCGGCAGGGCGAGGCGGCAGCGCAGATCGCCTGCGGCTAGACCGGGTGGAGCGGCTGCAACTCTCCCTGCGGCGCGAGGACGGCGTCACGGTCACGCCGGGCAGTTACGGCGTGGAGGTGGAGTGGATCACCCTGGGCTTCGGCCGGCCGGCCGGCGCCGGCCCGGCGGGGCGTTAGGCGCGCGCCGTCACTCAGCGCCGCCTTCCGAACAGGAAGGTCAGCGGGTCGTCGAGCCGGGCGCGCCATGACGCCTCGTTGTGGGTGGCGCCCTCATAGCGGCGGATCACGAAGTCCCGGCCCTCCACGAAACCCTGCCTCCGCAGCCAGGCGCGCACGACCTCATGGCTCGGCCCATACGCGGAGTCGAGCCCCAGCGAGCCGTAGTCGAACCGGTATCGCGCCCCCCGCGGAACCCTCAGCCCTCGCTCGATGTCGCGCACGATGTAGGGCGTCGTGTCCGGGTTCGCCACGGGGGCGACGCTCGTGAAGGTGCGCGCCACCACCGCCTCCGAGAGCGGGAAATGCGTGGACTCGCAGCCGCAGGCGCCGAACACGTCGGGGTGGTGCGCCACCAGGTAGAATGACAGCAGCCCACCCATGGACGAGCCCATGACGGCCGTGTTCTGTGGTCCCGTCAGGGTGCGGAATTCCGCGTTGACCCGCGGCATCAGCTCTTCGATGAGGAAGCGGGCGTAGGCGCTCGCGCGATGCCAGGGCGAGTATTCTGCGCCGCGCTCGGCGGTACTCCAGACGCCCACGACGATCACGGGCGGAATGGTGCCGCGCCGGGCGAGCCGCACCACCGCTTCGTCGACGCCCCAGTCAACACCCGTGTTCGCAATCCGCGGGTCGAACAGGTTCTGCCCGTCGTGCATGTAAAGGACGGGATAGCGCGTGGATCGAGTGCTGTCGTAGCCGGGTGGCAGCCAGATCTCGACGTGGCGCGTCGGCCCCAGGAACGCGGACGCGACATCCGGCCAGTAGACGAGGCGGCCCTCGACGCCAGAGCCCGCCCAGTCGGCCATGTACTCTCTCGGGTCCCTCTTGAAGCCGGTGATCTCATGAACGGCCTCGACGGTGCCGTCGATGAGGAGCCGGTTGTTCGGCGGGACCGTGCCGGCGGGGCCGAGCGCCTCGCGGTCCCAGGAGCCCAGCGTGAACTTGTACTCGAATGTAGTGCCGCGCGGCACCGTGACGCTTGCGGTGCGCTCGCGCCCCACTCCCACCATGGCACGGCCGTCCGGATGCCACGGTCCGAGCTCCGGAAGGCTGCCGGCGAGATAGACGGTGCCCGTGCCTTCCGGCACAGTCACACGAATGGTCGCTGTGCAGCATGCGGGGGCGAGATCGGGTGCGGGCTGCCTCATCGGGGCGCAGGACGCAGCGGCGAGCAGGGCGGCGAAGGTGCGAGTCAGGCGCATGGGCGAACGCCTCAGCTGGTCACGCCGAACGTGAACCCGCGTCACGTCCGCTCGCCGCCGAGGACGCGAGTCTTGGTCATGCGACAACGGAGGTGCGCGGACGGTGTCTTCTCAAGTCGCGGGCGGAGACTGCGGCGCCTCGAGGTCCAGCGGCGGCGGCTCGTCCCGCACGAGGCCCTCGAACTGGTCGCGGAACTCCTCCAGCGAGAGGTGCGCGACCGAGGCGAAGCGGGCGATCTCGTGCGGGTTTGCGAAGTCGTCGCGACGCAGCCGGATCATGTACCGGCGCGCGATCGCATAGCGCGTCGAATGGATGTTCACGTAGCGGATGCGCGTGCGGCCCGTCGCCGCGTCGAGCAGCTGCCGAAAGGGTATGGGCACGAACTCGCCGCCCTGCATCGAGACCATCACCGCACGACCCCCCGACAGCAGGTACTTCGCGGCACAGTACCCCAGGTCCCGGGCGTACTCGACGTCGTACGGGATCGGGTCGGCGCATCGCAGCTCGTAGCCGATGTCCTTCGCGACGATCGTGGTCGTGAGCCCGAACTGCCGCAGCCGCTCCTGCACCGCCCGCTTCAGGATCCCCCCGATGGCGACCTCGGCGATGCGGAGGTTGCCATGCGCATCGCGCTCAACTCCCTCGATCCCCGCCAGGTCGCTGGGATCGATGCCTTCGACCACCCCCTCCGCGATGACCGCCACCCCGTACCGCTTCCCCAGGGCCAGCCGCTTGATGATGGCCCCTACCAGCGTGTCGGTGATCGCCTTGAACGGGATCCCGCGGAGGCCGAACTCCTCCGGTATGAGCGTGAGCGTCGCTCCGGCCGCCTTCCCGATCCCCAGCGCGAGGTGCCCCGCCTTCCGGCCCATGGCGATGACGAAGTACCAGCGCGACGTGGTGTGAGCATCGACCATCAGGTTCTTGACGATCTCGGCGCCATGATGGCGAGCCGTCTGGAACCCGAACGTATCGATCTCCGGCGGCAACCCGACGTCGTTGTCGATCGTCTTGGGCACGTGCACGACGTGAACGCGGCCCGCCGACTGCTCCTCAAGGCGCATCGCCGTGTAGGCGGTATCATCACCGCCGATCGTGATCAGCTGCGCCACGTCGAGGCGCAGCAGCGAGAGGACCGTGTTCTCGAGGAGGCGGGAATCCGTCGTGGGATTGGCGCGGGCGATGCCGATGATCGAGCCGCCGCGAGAGTGGATACGGCTTACCCGTTCGATGTTGAGGGGGAGGACGTGGTCGATGTCGCCATGCATGATCCACTCGAACCCGTCCTGGATGCCCAGCACGTCGACTCCGTCCAGGACGCAGCGGATCGTGGCCGCGCCGATCACCGCATTGATACCGGGCGCCGGCCCGCCGCCGACGAGGATCGCGACCTTCCTGCGCTCGCTCATGGTACGCCGCACCTTGGTGGGTCCCAAGCGCTCCGCCGCGGTGCAGAAGGCAGCCGGCGCGAAGCTCCTGCTCGACTTCCGCTACGAGACAATCTAGCGCCTGCCGAGCCGCTTCCGCGCCCGGATCGCGAACGCGAGCATCACGAGCCCGAACGCGAGCAGCACCAGTCCCCACCAGAGATTCACGTTGATCCCGAGTGACCGGGCGTAGATCGCGGCGTCTGACGTGAGCCCGTACACCGTCAGCAGCGCGCCGAAGATCGCGAACATCAGCCCGATCGGCAGTCGCAGGTCCAGGTTCATCGAGCCCTCACCAGAAGATCACGTTGAGCACGAGCGTGAACCCCAGCACGACGACGCCGAGGGTGGCGGGTCGCTTGTACCACGGCAGCTCGCGGTCCGTCAGGCGGGGCGTCAGGGCGTACACCAGTCCCTTGAGATCGTCGTCGGACTTGTTGCGCGCCGTCACGAGCGAGATCACGATCGTCGCCACGAAGCAGGCGGTCCACGCGTAGATGGCGGTCCAGAAGTTCTGCGCCATCTCGCTCGGGTAGGTGTGCAGCACCGCACCCAGGAACCCACCCTTGAGGCCGGGCGCCGCGCCCTGCGACAGCGCGAGCCCGTGGTGGAACGCAGCGGCCGCCGTCCCGATCAGCAGGCCGAAGAACGCCCCGTGGCCCGTGGCCCGGCGCCAGAACATCCCCAGCAGGAACGTCGCGAACAGCGGCGCGTTGACGAACGCGAAGACGAGCTGGAGCATGTCCATGATGTTGTTGAACCGCGTCGTGGCGTACGCCGCGGCCACGCTGAGGAGGATCCCGACCACCGTGGCCACGTGACCCATCCGCAGGTAGTGCCGGTCCGGCTGCCCCGGCCGGATGTACGACTGGTAGATGTCGAAGGTCCACACGGTGTTGAACGCCGTGACGTTCCCGGCCATGCCCGACATGAACGACGCCATGAGCGCGGTGAGGCCGAGGCCCAGCAGACCCGACGGCAGGTAGTGCGCGAGCATCACGGGGACCGCGAGGTTGTAGTTCGGCGTCCCGTCGCTGCCGATCGGGAGCAGTCCTCCGCCGGTCTCGTGCAGCGCGATGGCGATCATCCCCGGCAGGATCACGAGCGCGGGGAACAACATCTTCGGGAACGCCGCGATCAGGGGCGTGCGGCGCGCGGCGGTCATCGAGTCGGCGGCCATGGCCCGCTGGACGACCAGGAAGTCCGTACACCAATAGCCGAACGACAGCACGAACCCCAACCCCATCGCCATGCCGAACCACTCGACGCCCATGGGGTTGGCGCTGGCCGCATCCAGGTGACGCCACGAGTCGGACCAGGCGCCGGCGGCGTACCCGGCGTTCGTCGCGACGGTATCGAGCTTCGCGGTCAGCCCGTCCCAGCCGCCCACGTCCCTGAGACCGAGGAGCACCAGCGGGAGGAAGCCCAGGACGATGAGGAAGAACTGCAGCACCTCGTTGTAGATCGCGGACGTCAGGCCGCCGAGGAAGATGTAGGCCAGGACGATGACGGCCGACAGCACCACGCTGGTGTGGAAGCTCCACCCGAGCACGAGCTCGAGCAGCTTCGCGAGCGCGTACATCGAGATGCCCGAGGAGAACACCGTCATCACGGCGAAGGTGATCGCGTTGAAGCCCCGGGTCTTCTCGTCGAACCGCAGCTTGAGGTACTCCGGCACGGAGCGCGCACGCGAGCCGTAGTAGAACGGCATCATGAAGATCCCGACGAACACCATGGCGGGGATCGCGCCGACCCAGTAGAAGTGGCTCGTCATCATCCCGTACTTGGCGCCCGAAGCCGCCATCCCGATCACTTCCTGCGCGCCGAGGTTCGCGGAGAGGAACGCGAGCCCGGCGATCCATGCCGGGATAGAGCGTCCCGAGAGGAAGAAATCCTCGCTGCTCCTGACGTATCGCCGCAGCACCCAGCCGATGCCGAGCACGAAGGCGAAGTAGACGAGCAGGATGGCGTAGTCGATCGCGCCGAGGTGGATCTGCTGCACGGGCGGTGCTCTCGGAAAATGGTCCGTACGAGGGACGCGCTGCACGCCGCCCTGCCCCGGTCTCGGTTCGCCGGGAGCGTCGCGACGCCCAGGACATACAGCCTTGTGGCACCGGGACGCAAGCCGGGAGTCAGCCCGCGCTGGCCGAAGGGCGGCCGCTGCTCTACTATTTCGCCGAGGTTGATCGACGCCGGCGGCGAGGCGGTCGGCGATTCGCCATCCACGTCGGGGCCCGACTCCAGACTCCGGAGAGGTACATGCTTCGCTGCGCTCGCTTCCTTGTGCCTGTCGTCGCCGCTACCGCGCTCGCTGTGACCACCGGCCCGCTCGTGGGCCAGGTCCGCGTCGCCTCCCCCGACGGCCGCAACCAGGTCACGGTCGAGCTCCGCGAGGGCAAGCTGTACTACAGCCTGGCGCGCGACCGCCGCGACGTGGACCTGGTTCGTGGGCGCCATCACGGACGAGGAAGGCCGCACGCTCGACGTCCCGCTCTCGTTCCTGACGCCGGGCCGGCGGTA
>JAUYOW010000208.1 GCA_030697825.1 Gemmatimonadales bacterium
GGCGCTGAGCGTGGCCCTCGTGCGGTGGTCCATGCCGCGTCGGGCGTGCCGCTGGCAGATCGTGCGCAAGTCCGGCGAGCTGATCCCGCTCGCCACGGTGCGCCCGGAGAGCGCGCTGGTGCGCGCCCTCCAGCCGGCGCACGACTCCGCGCGCGCGTGGGCCACCCGGCCGCTCGGCCAGAGCGCCGCGGCCATGTCGGCCCGCACCGCCCGGCTCGAGGACACACCGGTCATCGACTTCATCAATGAAGTCGAGCGGCAGCACACCGGCGCCGACCTGGCGTCCACCGCGGCCTTCAGCACCGACGGCGGCATCCCCTCCGGCGCGGTGCGCATGGCCGACCTATCGAGCATCTACCCGTACGACAACACGCTGCGCGTGGTGAAGCTCTCGGGCGGGGACCTGCGCGCGTACCTGGAGCAGACGTCGCGCTACTACCGCGGCCTGGGAGCCGACGGCCCGATCGTGAACGACTCGGTCCCGGGCTACAACTTCGACATCGTGAGCGGCGCCGAGTACGAGCTGGACATCTCCCGGCCGGTCGGACAGCGGGTGCGCATCCTCAAGGTGAACGGCCGTGACGTGGCCGACACCGACAGTTTCACGCTCGCGCTCAACAACTACCGGCAGCAGGGCGGGGGCGGGTTCCCGATGATCGCCCGCGCGCCGGTGGTGTACGACCGCAACGAGTCCATTCGCGACCTTCTCGCCGCTGGGTGCGGCAGCAGGGCACGATCCGGCCCGAAGACTATTTCACCCGCAACTGGAGCCTCACCGGCGTCCGGCCTTCGCGCGACTCGGTCGTCCTCCGGGTGCTCATGACCAACGACTTCCACGGCGCGCTCCTCCCGAAGGTCCAGTCGTGGAGCAACGGCCGCGCGGTGGGGGGCGCAGCAGCCATCGCCGGGATGATGAACCGGCTGGCCGCCGAGTGCGGGTGTCCCACTATCCGGCTCGATGGCGGCGACGTCATGCAGGGCACTCCCATCTCGAACCTCACGTATGGCCGCTCCTCCGTGGACGCGTTCAACGCCATGGGGTACGCCGCGGCCGCCATCGGCAACCACGAGTTCGACTGGTCGGTGGACACGCTCGCGGCCCGTGCGGCCCAGGCCCGCTTCGCATGGCTTTCCGCCAACATCCGCGAAACGGCGACCGGCGCCGTACCGCGCTGGACCGCGCCGTGGCGGATGGTGAGCGCGGGACCGCTGCGCATCGCCGTCGTCGGCTACACTACGGCTACGACGCCTACCACGACGCGTCCGCAGAACGTGGCTTCGCTCCGCTTCGACGACGGGGTGCGGCGTGTGGACTCCGTGATCGCCGCGGCGCGCGCCGAATCTCCCGACTTCGTGATCGTGGTCGCCCACAGCGGAGCGTTCTGCGGCCGGGACACGGCCTGCGAGGGCGAGATCATCGACCTCGCCAACGCGCTCCAGCACCGCCCGGACCTCATCGTCGCCGGCCACACTCACGCCCTGGTCGGGACGATCGCGAACGGCATCCCGATCATCGAGGCGAGGTCGAGCGGCTCGGCGATCGGCATCGTGGACTTCGTCGTGCAGGCGGGGAGCCGCGTCGCGCAGCTCCGTTCCGAGACGGTGTGGACGGACCAGGAGCAGCCCGACACCACGGTGGCGCGCGTCGTGGACGCCCATCGCCGGCAGACGGAGCGCATCGCGAACCGCTCCATCATGGCGCTGCAGTCGCCGCTGGTGCGTCGCGGGGACCAGTACCCGCTGGGGAACCTGATAGCCGACGCCTTCCGCGCCGCGGCCCGTGCCGACGTGGCCGTCGTGAACAACGGCGGGATCCGCGCCGACCTCCCGGCAGGCGCGGTGAACTGGGGCGCCCTCTTCGAGGTGATGCCGTTCCAGAATTTCGTGGTGCGTATGCCGGTCACCGGCGCCGTCCTCCGCCGGGCGATCGAGCACGCGGCCGCGGGCGGCGAGGCCCGCGCCCATGTTTCGGGCGTGCGAGTGCGGGTGAACCCGCAGGCGCCGCCGGGGGCCCGGATCACCGCCCTGACCCTCGAAGACGGAAGGCCCGTCGAGGACTCCGCGCGGTACACCCTCGCGGTGCCCGATTTCATGGCGGCGGGCGGCAGCGGCTATACCATGCTGCGTGGACTGCCGGCGGAGAACACCGGCACCGTCGATCTCGATGCGTTCATCGACTACGCGCGGAGGCTGCCGCAGCCCGTTCGCAACCTGCCCACGGAGCC
>JAUYOW010000209.1 GCA_030697825.1 Gemmatimonadales bacterium
CCCTCGACGAAGCCGAGCGCGACCTTGTTCTCCGGGCGGCAGTAGGCCGCGTGCCCCTCCCAGTGCCGGTCAATCATCGCGGCGAACTTCTCATAGGGCCGCAGGCGTCCGCTTCTTGCGCGCGTGACTCTGAAGCGGCGGAGCCTGTCAACAAGAATGAGACATCGGGTTTGCGAGTTTAGTGTAGGAGCGCCTCCTCGGTCGCTCGCGTCTTGGGTGGGTTGATCCAGACGGCGGTGGGCGCGCCGGGGGTTGAGGCACGCCGCCGGGAAACCGCTCGGGATGTGCCGCGTACGCCGTGGCGAGCACGGCCGCTCGCTCGGCCACCCGGTGCTCGGCCAGTCACTGCGGCCACACGACTCGCCCGTCAACCGCAATGGAGGCGACCATGTGCGGCTCGAGTGTCATCCTTCGACCACGCTGGGGGGACAGTAGCTCCTCGGGCTGGAGGTCGCGAACCCGGAAGAAGACCAACTGGCCGCCTTCCATTCCCTCGAAGCTCATTCCGCCGATACCCACATGGGCGGCGCCACCGCCATCCTCGGCGAAGACGATCTGATCGGTTGGCAGGGGCACCTCGGCTCCGTCTCCGAAGACGACAGATGTTCCAGGGGGACCGTTCCGCAAGATCGGCAGCTTCGGCACGACCTCCGGTTCGCGGCGAATGCGGGTACCTGGAACGAACTCGATGAGCAGCGGATAATTGTTCACTCTCGTCATCCTACGCCGTCGGCGTCGCGGCGGCGCGCCCTCGGTGGAACTTCTCCAGCTCCTGGTTGGCGCGCACGATCACCGCCAGCTTCTCCTCGACGGCGCCGAGTTGCGGGCCGGGGATGGCGAAGTAGGCCTCAGTGTCGTCGGCGCCGGTGTAGACTCGGTTGCCGATGCAGCCGAAGCTTGCGGCGGTGCGCGCCGAGTTGATCGCCTCCGGCAGCACCGCGCAGGTGGGCCGCCCCATGGTTGCCCCGGTGCCGGCCACGCCCGCCGCCTGCGCCGCCTCCGCCAGCAGCATCAACTGCCGCGCGTTCCCGCGCACCAGCACCACGTCGGGCGGCACCGGCGCGGCGGCGAGCGGCGCGTAGATCGCCACCTGCAGCGCCGTCTTACGCGTCGGGATCTGCGGCACATCCTCCATCTTGAGGTACGAAAGGCCCACCATCGTTTGCACCAGGCCCATCATCTCCTGCTCTTCCGCCGGCGAGAGCGTCACGTTGTGCGTGTGCGCCCCCACCACGCAGCGCTTGTGATCGTCGGCGACGGTGAAGAACACCTCCCCAGCGGCGGCGCGGCGCCAGTAGCCGCAGCCGGCCGGCTCCACGGCGGAGACGTGCGGCACGCCCGGCGGCGCCGCGTCGACGAACGTGATGGCCACCGGGTCCGAGGTGAGGCGCAGCAGCTCTGTGAGCGACGTCTGCAACATGGCTTTTCCTCCTGTGTCGAGAGACTTTACATCGCGGCGACGCCGACCGCCACGGTTTCGCCGCCCAGCTCTGCGCGGCGCGCGCTCCCAGAGATACTCGGTCTCGCCAAGGTGTTTGCCGACCCAGCGTGACAGCACAAAGAAAAGGTCACTCTCGTGCCGTACGCCGCGATCCGCGGCGAATCTTTCGGCACGCGCTTGCCGCCGACCAGCGCGGTGGTCCCTCTGTCACCTGTGCGCGTGTAGACGCGTGTGATGCTGATCGTCATGACCCTAACCTCCTGGCGGCGGGGCGTCTATCGCCTTCAGGCCCTCTGATCCCGATCCACTCCTCCCATTCCTTTGACGGCCTCGGCGACCGCGACTCGATCGGGAGGCGATCTCCATCAGCGTCTCAAGGAGCGCGTGCTGGGCCATGCCCGGAGGTTCCGACTCCGCCAGCCCCGGAGGAGGTCGTCAAGGTCGAACCGATCTGGCACCTCCGGGAAGGCGAGACCGGGCGACTGCTCGCGCCCCTCAGCCCCCAACCAGTGAATCGGTCTTCGCTGCCATGACGAAGTCATTGCGATGGAGCCCGTGGATCTTATGGGTCCACCAGGTCACCGTCACCCGGCCCCACTCGGTGAGCAGCGCGGGATGATGGCCTTCCGCTTCGGCGAGGACGCCGACGCGGTTGGCGAAGGCGAGGGCCTCAGCAAAGTTGGCGAATCTGAACACCCGCTCCAACCGAGGAATACCATCCCGCTCCACCAGTTCCCAGTCAGGAACCTGCGGCCTGAGTTCTTCTATCTCCTCTGCGGTCACCCTCGGGGCATCGCGGC
>JAUYOW010000210.1 GCA_030697825.1 Gemmatimonadales bacterium
CTGACGATGGTCGTGGGCGCCGCGGGGCCGTCCCGCCGGTGGCGTGACAGCTTGCGCGTACTAGCGGCCCGAGAGGGTGTGACACACGTGCTCGCCATCGCGATCGGCACGAGCCGGTACTACGCGCGTCAGTTCCTGCCGCTCTTGCCGAGGAACCTGGAGTTGGGCACCGGCTACACCATGCCGATGAGTCGCCTTGGCGAGGGAGACTCGCCCGTCAACGTGTTGCACGTCACCGGCGCGCTTCTGACGGTCGACGGCCGCGTCCTGCGGGTTGGCGCAGAGGGGATCGTCGCGAGGGTTCCCGGTCGCGTGCTGTCGCTTCTGGACGTTTCTCCGCCGCTCACCACGCCGTACGTTCGGGCGGTCCTCACGGACGAACGTCGCCAAGACCTGCCGGGCCATCCCCTCGCCTGGGCGGTGGCGCTCCGGAATCTGGTGGGCCAACTCCTGGTCGACGAGGATCTCATCGTCCGGTAGCTCGCTACCCCAGCTCGGCCGGCAGCGTATCCGGGAAGTACACCCGCGCCTTCTCCATCAACTCGACGAACTTCTCCGGGCGCTCGCCCAGCGCGGCGGCCTCCACCGTCGCGAGGCTTTCCTTCACCAGCGCGAACAACTCGGCCGAATGGCGATTGAGATTCTGGATCTCGAAGTAGAGATACGGATTCTCCCGCGCCACCTCGGCGGCCGTGCGCGCCTCCTTGTAGAAGGTCGTGCTCGCCATCGCGGCCAGGTCGCCGAACGAGCGGCCGCTCCTGGTCAGCGTGGTGGCGAACAGGATCGCCGTGAGATGGCTGAGGCCGAGGACGTATTGCATGAACGCGTCGTGCTCGGTGACCGGCAGACGGGTGATGGTGAGCGCCGTATCGGCAAAGAGCGCGGCCGCCTGGTCCGCGGCGGTCGCGTTCCCGCAGTCGCACACCGCCATCACGCGCCCGCTCAACGTGCGCACGCTCGGGCCGAAGAGCGGGTGCAGGCTCGCCACGCGAAGGCCGCGCGCGGCAGCGCCGTGCAGCAGGTCGAGGACGTGGCTCTTGAGGCTGAAGATGTCCGCGACGAGCGCGGCTGGCTCGAGGGCCAGCACCTCCTCCAGAGCGCCCTTGCCCGGTGCGAGCGGCGCGGCGATCAACACGACGTCGGCGTTCCGCACCGCGACCCCGAGGTCCGTAACCGCGGTGAAGCCGGGCACGGGTCCTGCAGGGTCCAGCGTCGTCACGTCGTGCCCCTGGCCGGCGAAGAACCGGCCGAGCCAGCGGCCCATCTTCCCCGCGCCGCCGACGATGAGGATGCGCAGTGCCCGTTCAC
>JAUYOW010000211.1 GCA_030697825.1 Gemmatimonadales bacterium
CCGCACAGCCGCACAGAAACAACGTACCGCCTTCCCGCTTTCCCGCCTTACGGGGGTCGCGACCAGGGCCGGCAGCTGTCCCGGGTCCCCGCCGCGGGAGGAACGCTCGAGCCGGAGCCTGTCGTGGATTTCGAACTGGGCGCACAGTGAATTCGCTGGCGCACGACGGCCGGCGCGCGGTCGTGCAGGTCCAGCGCAGCACCTGGGACCTCTGGCTGCTGCGGGCGTCGGGGCGGTGAGGCCCCGTTTGCCTGGTCGGCCCGTGGCGGGCGGCCACCAGGGCTTGGCGCGGTCCATGGCGTATTGACGGTCCATATCCGATAGGATATATTGCTGAGATGAATCCTATTCGTGTCCTGAGGGAAACGGTTGCTCTGACCCAGACCGCGCTGGCTCGGGTCGGAGGCACGTCACAACCGACGATCGCGGCGTACGAAGCCAATCGGAAGAGCCCCACGATGAGCACCGTACGAAGGCTGGCGAGGGCTGTGGGACTGGACGCCGCCGTGGAGTACTACCCGCCGCTCACCAGGGAAGAGCGGCGGTCCCTCAGTCTCCACCGGGTGATCGCGAATCGGCTGCGTGAGAACCCCGATCGCGTGCTGGCACAGGCTCGGCGATGTCTGGAACGCATGATGGTACGCGACGGCGGATGTTCCCTGCCGTTGCGGGAGTGGGGCGTCGTCCTTGACCGGCCCGTGGAGGCGCTGCTGCCGCTCCTGACCGACCCCGACCCGTGGGTGCGGGAGCTTCGCCACGTGACACCGTTCGCCGGCGTGCTGTCGGCCGCCGAGCGCGCCGAGGCGTACCGTGCGTTCGCGGACGACGACCGGCGCGCCTCGTGAAGCGGGAGGAGTTCGAGCATGCGATCCATGCGGCCGGGGCGGTTCTCGGTGTTCGGGAGGTGCTGGTGATCGGAAGCCAGGCGCTTCACGCGAGCGTCGCGGGGGAGCTGCCGCCGGAGGCGTCCCGCTCCGTCGAGGTGGATGTTGCCGCGATGCGCGACGACGCGGACGGCCGGATGGCCGACCTGATCGACGGATCCATCGGTGAAGCGTCGATGTTTCATGCGACGTTCGGCTACTACGCCCAGGGTGTCGTCGAGACGACGGCGGTGCTGCCGGCCGGGTGGCGCGAGCGGCTGGTGCGCTTCGAGTCGGCCGGAACGAATGGGGTCGTCGCGTGGTGTCTGGAACCCCACGACCTGTGGGTGTCGAAGGCGATCGCCGGTCGCCACAAGGACCTTGAGTTCTGCCGGGCACTGGTCGAGCGGGCCCTCGTGAGCGGCGCTCATTTGCGCGACCGGCTGGCGATGGTGACCGTGCTGGACCCACGCGTCCGGGCCGCGGCGGCGGCACGGATCCCCGCCGCATGACCGACGCCGTCCTGCGTCTGTCGGCCGCCCTGGCCGACCGCTACGTGATCGAGCGCGAACTCGGTGCGGGCGGCATGGCCACGGTGTACCTCGCCCACGACGTTCGCCACGACCGGAAGGTGGCGCTCAAGGT
>JAUYOW010000212.1 GCA_030697825.1 Gemmatimonadales bacterium
GTTGCAGGGTTGCAGAGTTGCAGCGGTCTTCAGGAGGCAGGAGGCAGGCATCAGCTCGCCTGGCATCTGATCCTGCCACCTGTTTTTCCTGCCAGCCGCTGCAACTCTGCAACCCTGCAACTCTACTGCCACCTATCACCCGATCCCTACCGCACTACTGCCGCCTACCACCCGATCCCTACCGCCACGACGAATCTCGAATCCACATCCCCCGGCCTGATCCGCTGCATCGGGTCGTCCACGGTCACGAACTTGAACCATCCTCCCACATCGATGAACACCGGCGACGCCGGAATCAACCTCACCCCGATCTCCACGCCGGGCTCCCACCCGCGCAGGTTCCGCGTGAAGCGTGACACCGATGGCGGGATGTAGATCGGCGGGTAGTAGCCGCTATCCGGCGGCGGCGTCAGGAGCGAGTCGGGAGGAAGCGGTGGCGGCGACTCGCAGTAGGGGCATCCGTAGTAGTAGACGATGGTCTGCTCGACGCGCCGCCGGTGGTAGCCGATGAACTCGCCGACATACACCATCAGCCGCTGCTGCGGGCCGCTGAAGGAGAGCGCCGGCGGATAGTAGCGCGCGGACAGGTCGAGGCTCGAGACCGATCCGCGTCCGGTCGTCCACGAGGGCGGCGATATCGAACGCCGCGGTCTGGCGCGGCGCGATCGCGGACCGGGCCGCTTCGCCGATCGGCGTTTGGGCGGCTAGGGGCGTCGCAAGAAGAGCGGACAGCAGTGCCGGACGGAAAAGGCGCATTGGGCCTCCTGGTCTGCTGGACCCGGGTGGAGGCTATCGCGTCACACCGGGGGTGGGCGGGAGCGGGACAACCGGGTGCCATTCCGTTACCCACCTACTTGGCCGTGCGGCGCCGACGTTTGGAGTTCTCGCGGAGCCATTCGGCCAAGCCGTCCTCCGTCATGCTGCCGTCGGCGACGGCGAGCATGGTGGTTACGGCAGCGGGTTCCGGAGCAGTCAGCGTGAATCCGTTGTACGCGAGGAATGTCGCCATCGCGACGAACGCCGTGCGCTTGTTGCCGTCGCTGAAGGGGTGGTTCTTCGCGAGCGCGAACCCGTAGGACGCGGCGCATGCCGCCACGTCGTGCGCCGCGCCGTAATGCCACCGGTGCCGCGGGCGGCCGAGGGCCGACTCCAGGGCGCCCGCGTCGCGAATCCCGGGCAGGCCGCCATGTTGCTCGAGCTGCATGCCGTGAATCGCCTCGACCTGGTCACGCGTCAGCCACCGGGGCTCACTCCGCTTCGGCATCTCCCCGACCCGCCTAACGCTTCGAGAGTTCGCGCAGCGCGTTGCGGTACTTCTTGCCGACCTCGTGCGCGATCGCCATCACCTCAGCGAAATCGGGATCGTACGGGGTGAGCAGGATCCCCGCCTCCGTCTCCTGGATCGAGACGCGGTCACCTTTGGCGAGGGCGTACTTCTCGAGCATCTGCTTCGGGATGGTCACCCCGGCGGAGTTGCCGATGGGGCGGATGACGGTCTCCTTCACGCGCATGGAGTACTCCCGGGAATGTTATAACAATGGTAATACCATGCTGCGGCTGCCGCAATGCGGACCGGGGAAGAATAGGGCACCGGCTCACCTGGCCAATGCGTCCGCGGCCGCCGCGACCGCCTCCGTCGCTTTCGCGAGAAACCCGTAGTCCAGCGTCTCCGGCGTGTCCGTCAACTGGTGGTAGTGAGGGTTCCGCAGGTCCGCCGTGTCCGTGATCATGAGCGCCGGGATCCCCGCGTCCCAGAAGCGCGCATTGTCCGAGCGGCGGGTGTCGGGGACCAGCCATCCCTTGAGCGGCACCGCCAGCGACACCAGCGGCACGAGGTCCCGAGCCGCGCGCTCGAACACCGCGAGAAGTGCCCGTGAGTCCCTATCGCCGACGGCCGTGAGGAAGTTGCCTTCCTTGGGGATCTTCTTCACCAGCTTCACCGCCGCGGGAACAACCTGATCCGGCCCCGTGAAGCCGAGCATCTCGAGCACCAGCGCGCCCGCGATCATCGCCCCGCGCGCCTTTAGCCAGCGAACGTACTCGCGGCTGCCGATGCGGAAGTTGCCAAGATAGTCCTGCACCTCTTCGAGGTTGAACCCGACGAATTGCACCGTGGCCCTGGGACGCGTGCCGCCGAGCATCCGCGCGACCTCGAGCAGCGCCGCCACGCCGCTCGCGTTGTCGTCGGCACCGGGCGAGCCGGCGACCGAGTCGAAGTGCGCGCCCACCACGACCCACGGCCGGGCCGGGTCCGTGCCGTCAAGGGTGCCCACGACGTTGTGGAACTCGCGCCCCTTCCACTCGAACAGCTGCCGCTCCACCCGGAGCCCCGCCGCGTCCAGCTCCAGCGCGATGAAGTCCTCGGCTGCGCGCAACGCGTCCGGGGAAGTCACCGGATGGCGCGGGACAGCGAGCCGGCGCAGGTCGCGCTCGAGCCGGCCCTGATCGGGACCGGTCTCCGAAGGTTGCTTCATGCACTTCTCATGAGGTGGTCACTCGACGACGAATAGTGTACCGCATCACTGGGAGGAGAGCCATGAGACGCCTCGTGGGCACGGCTCGACCAGGCGCGGTCCGTCGCCGCGCATAGGAACGCCACCTCGCCTTTGCCGCCCCTGCCTGGTTCCCGTATGGCAACCGGTGATCGCGCCGGCGTCCGCGGGACGTCGCGCCGATCGATGCTGCGCGGTCGGCAAGAAAACAGCCCTGTGATGCAAGATTGCGCCACCAGGCTCGCCGAGCTTAGGCTTAGGCTGGCGTCGGTCTCAGCCTGAGGGGAGCCGATGCCGATTACGGCAAAGCTGTCGAAGAAGTTCTACGACAAGCTCGGTGACGAGGTCGCCAACGAGCTGATGGAGTGGCTCAACACCGTGGACACGAGCTACCGGCAGGAGTTCAAGGAACTCTTCGAGGCCAACTTCGGGCGCCTGGAAGCCCGGCTGGACGCCAAGCTCGAGGCCCTGAAGTCCGAGCTGCTGCGCTGGATGTTCCTCTTCTGGGTGGGCACGATGGGCACCGTGCTCGCCATCCTGAAGCTCTAGCCGAAAGCACGCCTCGTGCGACGAGGTTAGCTTACCCTTCATGACCGCTCCCCCACGAGTAACCCGTCTCCCGGGTCATCGGCCGAGTCGCCTCGGGCTCATCGCGCTCGTCCTGCTGGTCGTCCTCTTCTTGCTCCTGCCCGCTCTGATCCAGCTCGCCGCGGAATGGCCCTGGTTCAAGGCCCTCGGCTACGGGCGCGTGTTCACGACCCGGTTCCTGGCTCAGCTGCTGCTTGGCGGGGGGATCGGCGTCGTCGCGTTCGTCTTCCTCTACGCTAATCTGCGGCTTGCCCAACGCGGCGTCGTCCCGAACCCGCAGGTACTCACGTTCAACGCCTCCCCGGTGGATGTGACACGCCTGCTGCGCCGCCTGGCCCTGCCGGCGGCCCTGGGCTTGGCAGCGCTGTTCGGCGTTGGGGCCAGCAGCGGCTGGTTGGGCGTGCTCCAGTTCCTGCACCGGACGCCGTTCGGCGTGTCGGATCCCGTTTTCGGCCGCGACGTCGGCTACTACGTCTTCACGGTGCCGGTCCTCTCGGGCACGATCGGGCTCGTTACGGCCCTCACGATGCTCGCGCTGCTGGCCGTCACCGCCCTGTACGTGCTGCGCCGAGACGTCATCGTGTTCGGGCGGCGCGTCACCGTGGAGCCGTCGGCCCGGCTGCACCTCGCCGTGCTGATCGCCCTGATGTTCCTGCTGGCGGCGCTGCGGGTGTACTTCGTTCGACTCCCGGCCCTGTTGTACTCCACCACCGGGCCGCTGGTGGGCGCGAGCTTCGCCGATCTCCACGCCACCCTCACCGGCCTCCGGATCGTGGGGGTCGCCGCGGTGGCCGGCGCGGCGCTGGTCCTGTGGGGAGCCCGCAGCCACCTTCTGGCCCGCAACGCCCTGGTCGCACTCGGGCTCTACATCGGGGTATCCTTGCTCGGCGTCGCCCTCTACCCCGCGATCATCCAGAAACTGATCGTGGCGCCGAACGAGTTGGTCAAAGAAACGCCGCAGCTCGCCTACCATATCGCGGCGACGCGGCGGGCCTGGGGGCTGGATAGCGTCGTGACGCGCGATCTGACCGGCGAGGCCCGGCTCACCGAGCGCGACATCCGGGCCAACCGGCCGACCATAGACAACGTCCGGCTGTGGGATCGCGACCCGCTGCTCCAGACCTTCGGGCAGTTGCAGGAGATCCGCACCTACTACGACTTCGTGTCGGTGGACGACGACCGCTACTGGATAGACGGCCGGTACCGCCAGGTGCTGCTCTCGCCGCGCGAGCTGAACCCGGCTTCGCTCCCCACCCGGACCTTCATCAACGAGCGGCTCACCTTCACGCACGGCATGGGGCTCACCCTTGGGCCGGTGAACCAGGTGACGGCGGAGGGCCTGCCGGTCCTCTTCATCAAGGACCTGCCCCCGGCATCCAGCGTGTCGCTGCGGGTGACTCGCCCGGAGATCTACTACGGCGAGCTCACCGATTCGTGGGTGTTCGCCCGGACCGGCCAGCGGGAATTCGACTACCCCTCTGGCGACGAGAACATCTTCACCTCCTATGCGGGTGCCGGGGGCGTCCCGGTCGGCTCGTTCTGGCGGCGGCTGGTGTTCGCGGCCTACTTCCGCTCCCTGAAGGTGCTGCTGTCGAGCGACATCACGAACGACAGCCGCGCGATGTACATCCGGAACGTCCGGGCGCGGGCGCGCACGGCGCTGCCGTTCCTGCGCTTCGACGGCGACCCGTACCTCGTGATCGACGACGCGGGTCGGCTGCGCTGGATCCTCGACGCCTACACCGCGACGAGTCGCTATCCCTACGCGCAGCCGATCGCCAACGGCACCAATTACCTGCGCAACAGCGTGAAGGTGGTCATCGACGCCTTTGACGGTACCGTCACGGCCTACCTGGCCGACCCCGCCGACCCGCTGGCGCGCACCCTGGCGAAGGTGTTCCCCGGCATCTTCCAGCCGCTCGACGCGATGCCCGCGGACCTGCGCGCGCACCTACGCTACCCCGAGGACCTGTTCCTGGTGCAGAGCGACATGTACGCCACCTACCACATGGACGAGCCGGAGACGTTCTACCACCGGGAGGATCAGTGGCAGAAACCGGTGCTGTCGCAGGGAGGGGAGACGCGGGACCCGTTCCTCCGGCGCATCGTGATGCGGCTGCCCGAGGAGCGCGAGGCGGAGTTCATCTTCATGGTGCCGTTCACGCCGCGCGGCAAGGACAACCTGGCCTCGTGGATGGTGGCGCGCAACGACGGGGAGCACTACGGCCAGCTGGTCGTGTACCGCTTCCCCAAGCAAAGCCTGGTCTTCGGGCCGACCCAGATCGTCAACCGGATCAACCAGGACACCGAGGTTTCCCGCCAGGTCTCGCTGTGGGACCAGCGCGGCTCCGAAGTGATCCGCGGCAATCTGCTGGTCATCCCGATCGAGGGGTCGCTGGTCTACGTGCAGCCGCTCTACCTGCGGGCCGAGGGTGGGCGCATCCCCGAGCTGAAGCGCGTCGTCGTCGCCTACCAGAACCGGGTGGTGATGGAGGAGACGCTGGAGGCCGGGCTGGCGCGGCTGTTCGGCGGCGCGCTCCTGCCCGCCGCGGTTGCGGCGACGCCGAGCGCGGCCGCCCGTCCCGGCGACGGGCGCGGGGCAGCTCTTGCCCGCCAGGCGGCCGAGTTGTACCAGCGCGCCCTCGAAGCCCAGCGCAGCGGCGACTGGGCGCGGTACGGAGCGGAGCTTACGCGGCTGGGGGAGGTGCTGCGCCAGTTGCAGTCCGCGCTCGGAGACCGCCAGCCGTAGTCGCGAGCTGCTGCGCTGGATGTTCCTTTTCTGAGTG
>JAUYOW010000213.1 GCA_030697825.1 Gemmatimonadales bacterium
GGTATCCGCGGTCCGGCGACGGAGGCCGATCGCACCGGCGGCTCCGACGATATCGGCGATGTTTCCTGGGTCGTGCCGACCGTCACGTTGAACTATCCGGCCAACATCCCGGGCCTGCCCGGCCACAACTGGTCCAACGCCATCGCGATGGCGACACCCATCGCCCACAAGGGTGCCACCGCCGGCGCGAAGGCTATGGCGATGACGATGCTCGACTTCGTCCTGCGGCCGGCGCTGGTGGACTCCGCGTGGGGCTACTTCCGGAACGTGCAGACCAGGACGATCCACTACCAGCCGCTCATGCGCCCCGAGGACACTCCGGCGATCGAGCTGAACACCGCCACGATGGCCCGCTATCGGCCGCAGCTGCAGCGGTACTACTACGACCCGACGCGGTACCGCACCTACCTCGAGCAGCTCGGCATTCAGTACCCCACAGTTAGGCGCAGCGATGGCAGCTGTCCGAGCCCCACTCCGGCGCCACAGCCGTGAGATGGAAGGTCCGGCGCCCGCGCTTCGGTGCCGCGGCGGTGCTCGGCCTCGCGGCGATGGGCTGCAGCACGGCCGATCGGCGCCGGACGGAGGCGCTGGCCGCGGACAGCACGCCCACGGTGGTCTTCGAGACGACCATGGGCAGCATCGTGATGGAGCTGGACCGCCGGAGGGCTCCGATGACGGTCGGGCACATCCTCACCCACGTGCAGGCGGACTTCTACGACAGCCTGGTCTTCCACCGCGTCATCCCAAACTTCATCATCCAAGCCGGCCAGTTGCACGTGAGCGGCCAGACCCGCGGCTCCTCCTCGCAGCCGGTGCCTAACGAGGCGCGGAACGGACTGTTGAACTTGCGCGGCAGCGTGGCCATGGCGCGGGGGTGGCAGCCGCACCTGGGCGCCCGCGAGTTCTTCATCAACGTGAAGGACAACCCAGGACTGAACTACCGGGACAGCACGACCGACGGGTGGGGCTACGCGGTGTTCGGGCGAGTCGTGGAGGGGATGGACGTGGTGGACCGCATCGCGGCCGCGCCAACGCGGCCTAGCGGCGGCTATCCCAACCTGCCGGTGACGCCGGTCGTGATCACGCGGGCCTACGTCCGTCGTGGTCCCAGCGGCTGAACCCCCGCCGGTGCGTCCCGGGAATGCCGAAGGTGAACGGGATCCCTTCGTCCTCGAGGGCGCGCACGACGATCTCGCTGCCGCCGAGCTTCATCTCACGTTGCTCGGAGGAGCGCGGGCGCCTCGGCCCGGATCCCCTCGGCCACGCGGTCGGCGAGGGCCATGATCGTGACGTATGGACCGTGACTTCTCGACTCAACGCCCGACGCCCCGCCGAGGTCGCAACCTCGAGTGGGGCGTCACGTTAGGCGGGACAATCAGCCCGGGGTGAGTCCCTCGGCGCCTACTACCTGAGCTGCGGAACGATCCGCAGATACGGCCTGGGCGCCTTCCACCCCTGCGGGTAGGTCTTCTTCGCGTCGTCGTCCGATACCGAGCCCGCGATGATCACGTCATCACCCTGCTTCCAGTTGGCAGGCGTCGCGACCTTGTGCTTGGCGGTCATTGGAGACCGCGAGATCGGTGTCGCCGATCATCGGGTAGTTCGGCGCGTGCCCCTGGGTCTCCTTGATGTCGTTCGACCACTTGGTGTGGCTGGCGACGGGGTCGACGCTGAGCCCGATGACCTTCGGGTTTCGCCGGTCCTCGAGCAGGTTCCGCGCTACGCGTCGGCGCGAGGGCCGACGACGGGAGCGGGCAGGTCCGGCAGCATCGCCGGCGCGTCCGCGGGCACCCGCGCCGGCCTCCCGATCATGTATCCTTGCACCAGGTGAATGCCGAGCTTAGTGACCGCCTGCAGCTCTTCCGGCGTTTCAACACCCTCCACGATCATCGGCACACCGGCCTCGGCGCAGAATCCGGCCACGGCCCGGATCAGCTCCATCTTCACGCGGCTGCCGTGCGCGGCGCGCGTCAGCTCCATGTCGAGCTTGATGAAATCCGGCTCGATCTCCGTGATGATACGCAGCCCCGAATACGCCGAGCCGACATCGTCCAATGCGAATTTGAAGCCGGAGCGCTTGACCAGCTGCACGGCCTGGCGGAAGGTGGTGAAGTCGGCGATCGCGGCGTGCTCGGTGATCTCGAAGACCGTCCGGGCGACGTGGCGCGTGGATACCTTCGCGGGCAGCATGGGATCGAAAATGGAGAGCGGCTCCATGTTGATGAACAGCAGCTGGTCGCCCTGCATCTTGCGGAATCCGAGCAGCGCCCGTTCGCGGCAGAGACGGTCGAGCTTGAACACGAGTTCCGACTCGTAGGCCACCCGGAAGAGCACGTCGGGCGACGCGAACTCGCCCTCGGGGCCGCGGCTCAGGGCTTCGTACCCGATGATGGCGCGGGTCCGCACGTCCACGATCGGCTGGTACAGTGTCGTGATGCGCCGCCGGTTCAGAATCTCGCGCACGGCGCGGGCCCGGCGGCCCACCAGCTTCTCCCGTTCGGACGTCGCCTCGCTGAGCGCCTCGTCGATGGAGAGGTACAGCAGCCGCTCGAGCCGCACCGAGGGGTCCCTCTTCATCACCGCACAGCCGATGAAGTACTTGAAGCGGTAGACCAGCTCGGGAGCCAGCGCCTGGGCCACGTAGGCGTCGAGCTTCTCGACGACGCGGTTCTTGATGCGCACCAGGTCACGGTCGCCGAGGGTCTTTTTTTTCCGGGGCGGCGAGAGCATGAGGATGAAGACGTTGCCGTTGAGGGTCAGCGCCGCGATCGCGTCATCCTTGCGCAGCGACTCTTCCTTGATGGCCTTGAGGCAGGTGGCGAATCCGCGCACCACGTTGTCGAACGTCTCCCAGCCGTAGACCAGCTCGAGCTTGGAGAACTGCGCGATGCTGACCGCCAGGAGGCCCACGGCGTTGCGCGTCGCGAGGGCCTCCTCGATCTGGGGCGCGAGCAGCTGCAGGCCGGGCAGCCAGGTGACCGGGTCGAACAGCAGCTGGTCGATGCTGGTCGCGCCCGACGCCCGCAGGACATGCGTGAGGAGATTGCGGCGGACTTCGTGTTCTTCGGCCGTGACGGCCCTCCCGCGCTGGTCGACCTGCCGGTGGCCATAATGCCTCTGGTCCCCCGTACTGTCCAGAGGGCGGCCGGCTCCAGAACGCGCGACGCCCCGCCAGAGGTCGCAACCTCAAGCGGGGCGCCGAGTTTCCGAGTATGGGCCTGGGTAGAGTTGAACTACCGACCTCACGCTTATGGCGAGCTGCGTAGGGCAGCCCGGCCCTTGGTGGGGTCATCATCCTCCAGGTGCGGTGCTGGCGGCGGCTGCGGCACGCGCGTATCCTGCCCTCAGCCCATGGGCCTGTTCATTGTCACCGGCGGAGCCGGCTTTATCGGCAGCACCATCGTCCGGGCGCTCAACGACGCCGGGACGAGCGACATCGTCGTAGTGGACGATCTCACCCATGGCTCGAAACACGCAAACCTGGCCGACTGCCGGATCACCGACCTCCTCGACCGGCGGGAGTTCCTGGACCGGGTCGAGCGCTGCGCGTTCGACGCCACGGTCGAGGCCGTGCTGCACCAGGGGGCGTGCACCGACACGATGGAGCGGGACGAAGGCCTCATGATGGAGCACAACTTCCGCTCCTCGGAGGTGTTGCTGCGTTGGGTCGTCCCCGCCGGGATCCCCTTCGTCTACGCCTCGAGCGCCGCCGTGTACGGCGGGAGCACGGCGTTCGCCGAGGAGGAGCGGAACGAGCGCCCCCTGAACATCTATGGCCAATCCAAGCTCCGGTTCGACCAGCTGGTCCGCGGCGCGCTGCCCGAAGCCAGGGCCACGGTCGTCGGGCTGCGCTACTTCAACGTCTACGGGCCGCGCGAGGCTCACAAGGGACGCATGGCCTCGGTGGTGTTCCAGATGGCCCGGCAGCTACGGGAGACGGGCGAGGTCAGGCTGTTCGTGGGCACCGGCGGCTACGCCGACGGCGAGCAGCGGCGGGACTTCGTCTACGTCGAGGACATCGTGCGCGTGAACTTGTTTTTCGCCCGGGGACCGGTCCGCAAGGGGGTCGTCAACTGCGGGACGGGCAAGAGCCGCAGTTTCAACGACGTGGCGCGCGCGCTCATCGCTGCGCACGGCTCGGGTACCATCCAGTACACCGCGCTGCCCGACGGACTGGAGTCGCAATACCAGAGTTTCACCGAAGCGGATCTCGCCGGGCTGCGGCGGCTGGGCTACGAGGCGTCATGGCTCGATGTGGAGGAAGGCGTGCGGCGCTACTACGGGGCGCTGAGCGGCGCCGAGCCGGCGCGGGGGGCCGGGAGTTGAGGAATGGGCCCGGGTAGAGTTGAACTACCGACCTCACGCTTATCAGGCTGCCTAGCTGAGAGCTTCAAGTCCGGCAAGTTGCTGGAAAACCTAGACATTCCCCGCGATCTGCGCGGCGGCGAGGAGCGGCCTGCTCACGTTTTCGCGGGCGGCGCCGGCTTGCCCGGACGGGTGAAGTGCTGCTTCGGCACGACCGGCTGCGCGCGGACCCACAGGCGATGCTCGTAGTACGCGATGATGCGGGACCGAACCGAGTGCTGCGTGTCACCCGCGACGGCCTCGAAGGGCGCATAGCGCTGCTGGTCGTGCGACACGGCGAACCACCACCAGGTCCCCGCCGGCGCCGTCTGTCGTTCCTCGGCGGTGCAGGTGAATGTCCTGCCGCTGTGTTCGAACGCGAATGCTCCGATCACGGACTCACCTTTCGATGACGCGACAGACGGAAACAGTCCTTCGTGCCGTACGTCCCGCAACCTCTGACCAAAGAAAAACGGGCCACCGCACGAGCGAGGCCCTGGTCAGCGGGTGGCGTGCGCCGTGTGCGCAGCTACCCTTAGGAAGAGTAACCGGTCGAGGGCGCGATAGCGAGCCTCAAGTCCGGCAAAATGCCGGAAAACCTTGACACTCCACGCGATCTGCCCGGCGGATTCGCGGCCGAAAAAGGCAGGGACATGGTCTGAATCGACACCACCCTCGACACCAAGGGGGGCGCAGTCCACGTCAGAGGGAAACGATCCTCGTGCCGTGACCGCCGCGGCGGGCGCCGGTTGTCTCCGCGTTCCATTAGACGTAAGCTTGGCCCTGTTATACGCCGCGGCCTCAGGGGCCGCCTGCCTCCAGACGGTACACGGAGCCTGCGAATGACGAGAAGCTTTCCGGAGGGCCCGCTGGGATCCGTCGCCGCCAGCAGGCTCTTCCCCCGGGTGCTGATCGTGGATGACGATCGCCTCACCCTTGCCGTGATGCGCGACACCGCGAACGGGCTCGGGCTCCAGGTCGAAACCGCCGCCAGCCTGACCGACGCGCGCCACCAGCTGGCCAGCGCCTCGTTCGACCTGCTCCTCGTGGACGCGTACCTCCCCGACGGGATCGGCATGGACCTCGTCGCGGGGTCGGGCCTCGACACGCCGTGCATCGTGATCTCGAGCCGCGCCGACACGGAGGTCGGTGCGCGCGCCATCGAGGCGGGTGCGCTCGACTTCCTGGTCAAGCCCTTCGACGGGCACGAGCTCGGCATCCGCCTCGCGCTCGCGGCCGAGCGGCTGCGGGTGCGCGAGTTCGAGCTCGGCATGCGCGCGGAGCTCGAGGTGGCGGTGCAGGACCGCACCCGCAACCTGCACGACGCGCTGCGGCGGGTCGAGCAGCTCTACCGCGAGACGACGGACCTGCTGGCCTCGGCGCTCGAGGCGCGTGACGCCGCGACCCACCACCACTCGATGCGCGTCGCCACCTACTCGGTGCAGCTCGCCAAGGAGCTGGGCATCGGTGGCGAGTCGCTGCGCCAGATCGAGTGGGGCGCTCTCCTCCACGACGTCGGCAAGATCGCCGTCCCCGACCACGTGCTGCGCAAGACGGGCCCCCTGTCCCCGGAGGAGCGGGCCATCGTCAACCAGCACCCCGAAGTGGGCTACCGGATGGTGCGCAAGGTGGGGTTCCTGAACGAGGCCGCCGACATGGTGGTGGCCCACCAGGAGCGGCTGGACGGCTCCGGCTACCCCCGCGGCCTGAAGGGTGAAGCGATTCCGCTGAGCGCCCGGATCTTTGGCGTGGCCGACACGGTCGACGCCATCACGTCCGACCGGCCGTACCGCGCGGCGCAGTCGTTCGCCGTGGCGCGCACCGAGTTGCTCAAGGAGGCGGGCCGCACGCTCGACCCGAAGGTCGTCGAGGCCTACGCCAAGGTCCCCGACGAAGCGTGGGCGGAGGTCCGGTCGCGGGCGGAGTTCCGCGCCCGGCAGAGCGGTATCACAGGCGAGTTCCTGCGGGTCTGAACCCCTCGCGGTATAACAGTTGTCCGCCTCTCCTCGGACGGCAGCGGGCGCCCGACCTCGGGCAGGAGAAGCCGAGCGCGGCTAAGGTCAAATAAGCCATCCGCGTTCAAGCCCGAACCTAGTCCCACCCTCCCGATCAGTCGTGAGGCGACTCCGAGCCATGTCGCAGAATGTCGCAGAGCAAGTCTACAGGATGGGCCCGGGTAGAGTTGAACTACCGACCTCACGCTTATCAGGCTGTCTAGCTGAAGCCCTCAATTCCGGCAAGTTGCTGGAATGGCAACGTTCTCGGTCCCGAAAACCTTCGTGCCTTTGACGGACTGCTACGCCTCGCGCGTGGTGACGCCGCCGAAGCCGCGCAGCGGCTCACGTGGGAGTATTACGGGGGAGCCGTGGCGGGCGAGTACGCGCGGGCACTGCTGATCCTGGGCCGGCGGGACGCAGCGTTCGCGGTACTGGACTCGATGCTTCAGTTCGCTCATCGGGCCTACTACAACCCCTACGGGATCGCCGCGGTGTACGCGGCGCTTGGGGATGCCGACCACGCGTTCCAGTGGCTGGACCGCGCGTACGAGCAGCGCACCATCTGGCTGATAGATCTGGCCTTGTACGAGGAGTTCGAGCCGCTGCGCTCGGATCCGCGCTACGCGGCGTTGCTGCGTCGCATGAGGCTCACGCCGTGAGTCGAATGGTTAGAAGAACGGCCCGGCGTCTGAGTGGGTCCGGTGGGCCGCGCCGCCTAGCGGCTCGCCGATGAGCTGCGGGCGCCGAAGGCGACCGTACGCGCCGGTCGCCGTGGCGAACCCCTGAACCGAGTAGGCACCGGGCGTGCCCGCTGAACGGGCGTCGTCTGTCGTCGCAATGGGCCTGGGTAGAGTTGAACTACCGACCTCATACTTATCAGGGCACCAGCTCGCCGCTCGACGCCGACCCGGCGCTACAGTCGCCCCTTGACCGCGGTGTGCGTGAGTTGACGCCGCAGCAGGGCGCTACTGTGCTCGAAGGACCGCGAGCAGCACGCCGGCCAGGGCGATCATCGTGCCGGTCCAGAAGCCGAACATCCAGCGGACCAGGTCCGCCTTGATGCCTCCCTGCATGGCCTCCATTCGGCCGAGCAGGCGTGCCTCGAGGATGGTGAATCGCGCGTCCTGCTGGGCGAAGCGCCCGGCGAAGCGCCCATCGAGCTCGGCGAAGCGCTGCTCCAGCTTCGCGTCGAGAGCGTCGAGACGCCGGCCGAACTCCGTCCGGAGGCCGGCGCCCAACTCCGCCAGGCGCTGCTCCAGCTTCGCGTCGAATCGGGCGAAGTTGAGCTCGTTCAGCTCCCGCAGATCGGACCGATACGTGGCATCCACGCTATTGAACCACTCCACCAGCTCGGTGGCGACCTGCTCGCCGAGCTTCTCGTAGAACAGCAGCGACAGCTTCGCCGTCACCGGCATCGGCCCTCCAGGCCATTGGAGCCGGTGCCATAGTAAGCGTACGCTCGGCGGGGTGCATAGGCAAATTCACTGCGTCGTGGTGCGTTTTTCTGCGGTCCGAACGCGCGGCGGAGCGGCGGTTCGGTCATCAGGGAACAAGATCAGCGAACCGCGAGCCGGGCGCCAGCCGCCGCATGTTCGCGTCGAGCCGATGGCGCGATCCTCTTGCGGCAACCGGCATTCGCGGCGTACTAGACAGCCGGACCGTGCAGCTGACGGTCCGTCGCGGGCAGTACATTGTGGGGCGTGCAGGGACTTGGGACGGGCACGGTTGCCATCATTCGCGATAACCGACCTCGCTGGGAGAGCTTTGTGCCGCGCATCCGGAGCATCACCACCGTTCTGCTGTGTCTCGCTGCTGCCAACCCGTCCGCTGCCCAGGCGCCCGCGCGCCGCGCCGCGGCCCGCCCCGCGACGCTCGCCGAGGCGCAGCGCTTTCTTGACGCCGCGGAACGCGAACTGGCCGCGCGCTCGATCCCGCAGAACCAGGCCGCGTGGGTCGCGGCCAACTTCATCACCGACGACACCGAAGCGCTTTCGGCGTGGTTCCAGACCGACTACGCCAACGCCGTCCAGCGGCTCGCGACCGGCGCGGCGCGCTTCGACCAGGTCGCGATGCCTGACGAGCTGCGACGGCGCTTCCTGCTGCTCAAGCTGAGTCTCGCCGCGCCGCCGCCCGCCGATTCGGGGCTGGCGGCCGAGATGGTGCGGCTCCAGGTGGGCATGGAAGGCGACTACGGCCGGGGCAGCTACTGCCGGCCGAAGGCGGGCGGCGGCCAGGAGTGTCTCCAGATCTCGGCGATCGACTCCATCATGGCCGACAGCCGCGATCCCGCCGAGCTGCTCGACATCTGGCGCGGGTGGCACCGCGTGGGCGCGCCGATGCGGGACCGGTACGCACGCTTCGCCGCGCTGACCAACCAGGGCGCGCGCACGCTGGGCTTCCGCGACGCCGGCGCGATGTGGCGCTCGGGCTATGACATGCCGCCGGATGATTTCTCCCGCGAAATGGACCGGCTCTGGGAGCAGGTCCGCCCGCTCTACCTGTCGCTGCACGCCTACGTGCGGCGCCGTCTGCGCGAGCGCTACGGCGCGGCGGCGGTGCCGGCGAACGGGATGATCCCGGCGCACCTGTTGGGGAATCTCTGGGCGCAGGACTGGAGCAACGTGTATCCGCTGGTCGCGCCGGCGGGCGCGCCGGCATCGGTGGACCTGACGGCGCGGCTGCGCGCGCAGAACCTCGACGCGCCCGCGATCGTGCGTTACGGCGAGCGCTTCTTCAGCTCGCTCGGCTTCGACTCGCTGCCCGCGACCTTCTGGGAACGCTCGCTCCTCACGCGCCCGCGCGACCGCGAGGTGGTGTGCCACGCCAGCGCATGGGATATCGACAACCGCAACGACCTGCGCATCAAGCTGTGCATCACACCGACGGCCGAGAATTTCGTGACGGTCCATCACGAGCTGGGGCACAACTACTACCAGCGCGCGTACATGCACCAGCCGTACTTCTACCAGAGCGGCGCGAACGACGGGTTCCACGAGGCGATCGGCGACGCGATCGCGCTCTCGATCACGCCCGCGTACCTGCGGCAGGTGGGGCTGATCGACCAGCTGCCGAGCGAGGCGGCGGACACGATGCTCCTGTTGCGTCAGGCGCTCGACCAGGTCGCGTTCCTGCCGTGGGGATTGCTGGTGGATCGTTGGCGCTGGGCCGTTTTCGCGGGGGACGTGGCGCCGGCAGGCTACAACCAGCTGTGGTGGGATCTCCGCGGGCGGTACCAGGGCGTGAGCGCGCAGGATGCGCGGCCGGCGGACGCATTCGATCCGGGCGCGAAATATCATGTGCCAGGGAACACACCGTATGCGCGCTACTTCCTGGCAGACATCCTCCAGTTCCAGTTCTACCGATCACTGTGCCGGGCGGCGGGTCACACGGGGCCACTCTACCGCTGCTCGTTCTACGGCAGCCGCGAGGCGGGCCGGCGGCTGGACGCCGTGCTCCGACTGGGCGCGAGCCGGCCGTGGCCGGACGCGCTGGAGCAGCTCACGGGCTCGCGCCGCATGGATGCGGAGGCGATCCTGGAGTATTTCCAGCCGCTCCAGGTGTGGCTGGATCGGCAGAACGCGGGGCAGCCGGTCGGCTGGTAGCTGACGCCCCACCCGAGGTAGCAGCCTCAACCGGGGCGCAAGATGGCGGAAACCCTGGACAATCCGCGCGATCTGTCCGGCGGGCTTGGGGCCGAAAACGGCAGGAAAACGGCCTGAATCGACACCACAATCGACACCGTAGCCGTGCACGGCGAAGACCAGGTGACTAACCCGAACCTCACGTGGGGAGGGTGGACACGCCCGGTCGGGCGTGTCCACGGCTCCCCTCTCCCTAGCGGCCCTTCGTCACAAGCGCCATCGTACCGGCACCTCCATCAGTGAGCCCCGGAAGTGAAGCGGTCGTTCGTCGTGTTGGTCGGCTGTCTGCTCCTGGCACCGCGGGCGCTGTACGCCCAGTGCCCCGACGGGACGCCGCCGCCCTGTGGGCGCTCGGGGGCCGCGTTACGACCGCCGCCGCCAGAGCGCGAGCGCCGGCGCAGATTCCTGGTGCTCCCGTTCCGCAACCTCTCCCGCACCTCCGCGCACGACTGGCTCGTGGAGGCCTCGCCCACCATGCTCGCAGATGCGCTGGGCCAGTGGACCGAGGTCACCGTGGTGCCCGATGACCGACTCTACCCCGCGCTGCGCCGCCAGGGCCTGCGGCCGGGCGACGTGGCGGACCTCGCCCGGGTGCGCCGGGTGGCGGCCGAGACCGGGGGCTGGACGGCCGTGACCGGGGAGATCGTCGCGCAGGCCGGCCTCCTGCGCGTGAGCGCGCGGGCGTACGACGTCGTGTCCCAGCGGCCGGTCGCGCGGGCGAGCGGCGAGGTGCCGCTCACTGCCGACGTCCGCCCCGCGTACGACAGCATCGCCACCGTGCTGCTGCGCACGGCCGGACTCGACGCGGCGAGCGCCGACGTCGGCTCCGCGACGACGCGCTCGCTCGAGGCGTACCGGGCCTATTTGCGAGCCCTGGCCCACCTCAACCGCTCCGAGTACCGCCACGCCCGCGAGGCGTTCGCGGAGGCGGTCGGGATAGACAGCATCTTCGCGCAGGCTTACGCCAAGCTGGCCGAGGTGTCCCTCCTGGCGTTTTCGGTGCTGGAGCCTGGCAATCCCGCGTACGGTTATGCGGACCGGGCGGCGGCGCTCGCCGGCCGGCTCCCCACGCGGGCGGCCCGGCAGGTGCGCGCGCTCCACAGCATGGTGAACGGCGAGTTCACGCCGGCGCGGCGGGAGCTCGAGGCGCTGGTGGCCGAAGACTCGAACGACGTGGACGCGCTGGAAACGCTGGCGAGTCTCGAGTTCCTCGACCCCCTGCTGCTGGCTTCGCCGCAGCACGGCGAGCGGCGCCGCGGTTCGCTGAACGCGGCCGTGCGCCTGGCCAAGCGCGTGCTCGAGCTCGACCCGGCGCGACACGGCGTCTATCAGGGCCTGGTCGCGGTGTACCTGCTGGCCGGCGGCCAGGCGCCCGGCGCTGTCGCAGGCTACCGCCGCGACGTGGCGCGACCGGTGCGCAGCTCGGTACGGGCGTGGTGCAGCTGTGATTTCGAGATCCGGGGGGAGACGCCGCCGACCGGCGAGGCCGGCCCGGACCGGGCGTTCGCCCCCCTGCTCCGGGACTCGCTGGAGCTCGTGCCGCTGGAAGCCCTGCAAGCGTGGCCGGCCGAATCGCTCGCGGCGGCACGCGCCCGGGCGCGGTCGGCGGCACGGACCTGGGTGCGGCGGTGGCTCGCCGCCGGGCCGAGCGAGGCCGAAGCACACCGCGCCGCGGCGCGAGTGAACGAGCTTGACAACGACCTGGAGGCCGCGCTGCGGGAGCTCGGAGTCGTGGACTCCCTTGGCGCGGAAGGCGAGGCCGAGGCGGTCCCGGCCCGGCGGATGATCCTGTTGGGCAAGCTTGGGCGTCTCACCCAGGCCACCGGGATCGCCGACTCGCTGTGGCGCGCCAGGTACTTCGGCGGCGAGCTGTTCCTCGAGGTGCCGGCGATGACAGAGGCCTACGCTTGGGCCACGAACCTGTTCGCCGCCGCCGGTGACTTCGCGCGGGCCCGGGCGGCGCTTGCCGCGTTCAGCGCCCGGCTCGCGCTGCGCATGGAGCTCGCCGAGGCCTATGCTACGGCGGTCGCCGTGCTCGCGGGCACCGGGCTCGAGCCGGTCCCCGTGGTCGTCCTACCTGACGCCATCCGGGCCGCCGTGCGCGACGCGTTGCGCACGGAACTGGCGCGTTCGCCGGGCGATCCGCTGCTCGGGGCCTGGCTGCGCGCGCTGTCGCGAAAGCCCTAGCTCGAAGCCGCCTCAGCGCGCGGCTGGCGCCGTAGATCGCGAGGACGTGGGCGTTGACCGGCGTGGGCTACATCGCCGGACACCCGTCTTCGAACGCGTGACGCCCCACCAGAGGTCGTAACCTCAAGCGGGGCGCCGCCTGCCCGTCTGTGCGCCGGTGCGTCTGTGCGTCTGCCGACTGCCGAATGGGCCTGCGGGTAGAGTTGAACCACCGACCTCACGCTTATCAGACGTTACCACATCCCCACCAATTACGGCACCATGCCGGAAAACGTAGGCGGCGCCTAGAGGTTGCCCGGCGCTTCGCCTTTCCATGCCGGACCATGCCGCCACGAACGGACCCACTAACGGACACACCCCCAGTCGCCGCAGGAATGAATCTCGGGCCGTCCGCGGCACTGCAACACGAGCCTTGCGACGGGCCCATTGGTCCCGAGTGGTCAGCACAGTGGTTACTTGTCGGTAGGGACACCTCCTAGCGCCTCCGCCCCCGCCGCCGCATCTTCGCACCCGGCCCATGACCGACCTCGCCGAGCGACTGCGCGACGCCCTCTCCGACCGCTACGCGATCGAGCGCGAGGTCGGCCAGGGCGGCATGGCGACGGTCTTCCTCGCCCACGACCTCAAGCACGACCGGTCGGTTGCGCTGAAAGTCCTCCATCCCGAGCTCGCCGCCGCGCTGGGCCCGGAGCGGTTCCTGCGCGAGATCAGGGTCGCGGCGCGACTCAACCATCCCCATATCGTGCCGCTCCACGACTCGGGCCAGGCGGGTGAGCTCCTCTACTACGTGATGCCGTACGTGGACGGTGAGTCCCTGCGCCAGCGGCTCACCCGGGAGAAGCAGCTGCCCGTGGAGGAGGCGCTCGAGATCGCGCGCGACGTGGCGGCGGCGCTCGATTACGCGCACCGCCAGCAGGTCGTGCACCGGGACATCAAGCCCGAGAACGTCATGCTTCACGAGGGCGAGGCGCTCGTGACGGACTTCGGGATCGCCAAGGCCGTCAGCGCGGCGGGCGGCCCGAGCATCACGCAGACGGGCATGTCGGTCGGGACGCCCGCCTACATGAGCCCGGAGCAGGCCGCGGGTGAGGCCGACCCGGACGGCCGCAGCGACGTCTACAGCCTCGGCTGCGTGCTTTACGAGATGCTCGCCGGGGTCGCGCCGTTCAGCGGCCCCACGGCGCAGGCGATCATCACGCGGCGCTTCACCGAGCCGGTGCCGTCCGTTCGGGCCGCGCGCCCGACCGTACCCGAGTCGGTGGACCAAGCCGTGACGAAAGCGCTCGCCAAGGTGCCCGCGGACCGCTTCGCGACCGGGGCGCAGCTGGCGCAGGCGCTGGTCGTGCACACCGGAACGACCCCGCCCGGCACCTCGACCGCGCTGGCCACGCAGGCGGCCGGAGCCGGGAAGTCAATTGCGGTGCTGTCCTTCGTGAACATGAGCAACGATCCGGAGAACGAGTACTTCAGCGACGGGATCGCCGAAGAGATCATCAACGCTCTGAGCAAGGTCCAGGCCCTGCAGGTGGCGTCCCGTACCTCGTCCTTTGCGTTCAAGGGAAAGAACGAAGACATCGGTGAGATCGGCCGGAAGCTCAAGGTCGGCACGGTGCTGGAAGGGAGCGTCCGCAAGGCCGGAGTGAAGCTCCGGGTCACGGCCCAGCTCGTGAACGTGGCCGATGGCTATCACCTCTGGTCGGAACGCTATGACCGGCAGCTGGAGGACGTGTTCGCGATCCAGGACGAGATCGCGGAGAAGATCGTCAAGGCGTTGCGGGTGGTGTTGAGCGAACGGGAAAAGCGCGCCATCGAGAAGGCGCCGGCTGAGAACGTGGAGGCCTACGACTACTACCTGCGCGGGCGGCAGTTCTTTCACCAGTTCCGCCGGACCGGCATCCAGTTCGCACGGCGGATGTTCGAGCGCGCGATGGAGATCGACCCCGGCTACGTGCGAGCCTACGCCGGCGCCGCCGACTGCTGCTCGTTCCTCTATATGTACTGGGACGGCAGCCGGGCGAACCTGGACGGCGCCGATGCGTACAGCAGGAAGGCCCTCGAACTCGGCCCCGAGCTCGCTGAGGCCCACGCCTCGCGAGGCCTGGCGGTTTCGCTGAGCAAGCGCTACGAGGAGGCGGAGCGGGAGTTAGAGACGGCGATTCGTCTGGATCCCAGGTTGTTCGAGGCCCACTACTTCTACGGACGGGCCAGCTTCCAGCAGAGCAAGTACGCCGAGGCGGTGCAGCACTACGAGGAAGCATCCCGCGTGCGCCCGGAGGACTATCAGACGGTACTGCTCGTGGTTACTCCGCTGCGAACGCTCGGCCGCGCGGCGGACGCCGAGGCAACTCTGCTCCGCGGCGTGCAGCTGGCCGAGCGGCATCTCGAGCTCAACCCCGACGACGCCAGGGCTCTCTACCTGGGCGCCGGCGGGCTCGTGCAGCTGGGGGAGCGGCAGAAGGCGCTCGAGTGGGCCGGGCGGGCGCTGGCCCTGGACCCGGAGGACTCTGGGGTGCTGTACAACCTCGCCTGCGTGTACGCCCTGGGGGGCCAGACCGACGACGCGTTTCACTGCCTCGAGAAGTCGATCCAGAACGGCTTCGGACACCGGGCGTGGATCGAGAACGATTCCGACTTGGACTCGATCCGCGGCGATCCCCGGTTCGCGCTGCTCCTCCAGAAGCTCTGAGGCATCCCCGCTCCGGACGCGGATAATCCGCGCGACTTACCCGGCGGGCTTGGGGCCGAATACGGCGGGAAAGCGGTCTGAATCGACACCACAATCGACCATGAAACGAGGCGCGGCCGGTCGGCCCTAACGCGCCCCGGCTCGTACCAGCGCCCGCACCGTCGCCCGCGCTCGGGACCGCGGTTTCGGCCGAACGACGATTTGTACGTCCTGACCGAGCGAGTTGAGAAAGCGGTAGAGCCGTTCCATGGAGAAGCCCGCGAGCCTTCCCCGATGCAGGTTTGAAACGTCCGGTTGGGTAATGCCGAGAACACCCGCCGCCACCGCCTGGGTCAACCCCCGCGCTGCGATCAAGTGCCGAATGGTGCGCGCCAACTCCGCCTTGGCGAGCAGTTCGTCGGCGTTCGGCCGCCCAAGATCTGCGAAGATGTTGTCGCCGGCCTTGTAAACGGCCTGGGCTATGGCGTTAGTTCAGCTTAGCTGTTAAGTTGAACTATGCAATAATCAGTAGTTCAGCTTACCGCGCAATCTGAAACTAAGCAGGTCTTTAGTTCAGCTTACGTACGAAGCTGAACTATGGGTAGCTAGTATTCCAAGATACGCCGGGTCCCAACAACTGAACGAGAGTCCACCGATGCCAGGAAGACTCACGCAACGAACGTGGCATTACAACCCGGAGATCTATGCGCCAGCAAAGTACCAGCGGGCGTGCGGATACGACGCGTTCGTACCCGACAAGCTCATGGATATGCCGCTCAATCTGGACGCAACCGTCGCAGGAATCGTGTCGGAGGCGGAGCTGGCGATCCGCACCCTAAACGAGAGTGCCGGGCCACCGCTCGCACCCCTCGCGCGCCTGCTCCTGCGAACCGAATCGATTGCATCATCAAAGGTCGAGGGCATGCAGCTGGGGGTTCGCGAACTCGCACGAGCTGAGGCGCGAGTAGAATCGGGACAAAACGCTAGCGCCACAGCGATGGAAGTTCTCGCGAATATCGATGCGATGGTCCTGGCGGTCGATAAAGCGGCACTCGCCGAGAGATTCGACGTTTCACAAATCACGGCCATCCACCAGCGACTGCTGGCGCAAGCTGAGAACCAACGCATCGCAGGACAAATCCGAACCCGACAAAACTGGATTGGCGGCAACGATCACAACCCGTGCCGCGCAGACTTTGTCCCGCCACCACCCGAAGATGTGGACGAGCTGCTGTCCGATTTGTGCGAGGCGATCAACGACGACCGGCTCCCGCCAATCGTGCAGGCAGCAATGGTGCACGCTCAATTCGAAACCATACATCCGTTCGACGACGGCAATGGACGCACGGGGCGCGCACTCATCCACGTCGTTCTACGTCGCAGAGGAGTCGCACCTCGCTACGTGCCTCCGATCAGCGTCGCGCTCGCCGCCGCGAAGACGCGCTACATCGAGGGGCTCACCAATTTCCGGGGGAATGAAGTCGGAAAGTGGATCGAGCACTTCGCTGATGCATCGGCTCGAGTGGCGCATCTGGCCAAGGCGTACCTGAAGGCCATAGAGGCATTGACGACCCAATGGCGAGAGCAACTCTCCGCCTCGCCCACCGCACCCAGAGCCGACGCCGCCGCTTGGGCGCTCATAAATGTGTTACCAGCGCACCCGATGATCACCGCGCCCGTCGCCACGGCAGCCACGGGGCGCGCGAAGGCAGCGGTATATGAAGCCATCGAGCAGCTGAAGAGCGCTGGAGTGCTGATTCCGCTGTCGGAAATGCGGCGCAATCAATCGTGGGAAGCGGCGGGGTTACTCGATTTGATTGCCGGAATGGAGAGCGGTCAACCTCCGGCCAATGTTTCGGCGGCGCGAGATTCGGCAACTCCATGAGGCAATTGGCCGACCCGACGCTACAGTCGCCCCTTGATCGCTGGGTGCGTGAGTTGACGCCGCAGCAGGCGCTACTGTGCTCGAAGGACCGCGAACAGCACGCCGGCCAGGGATTTCCGTTATGTGCGGGGACGAACGGTGGCGGGCCTTGGCCGCGCCGGGTAACGGCAAAACGCGCCACCAACGTATGCCTTCGCTGGCGCGTGCGAAAGGAGCGGTGTGGCGGTGTCCAGAGTGACCGGGTCGAACAGCAGCTGGTCGATGCTGGTCGCGCCCGACGCCCGCAGGACATGCTGCGACGGAAGATTGGAGGCGGAAACACGGTGGTGTGTCATCGGGATTCTGGGGCACACTCCACGGCGCATCATCGTTGGCCCGTAGCCCGGGTTCCCCACATCCTTTCTTCACGGTCCCTTCAGGATCCGGATGCGACCTTTGAGGCCTTCGCAAAGGAGACGCCCATGTCGGATCAGACGCTGGACCGCCGCGGGTTCCTGAAGGTCGGCGGCGCGGTCGCCACCGGGATCCTGGTGCGCGGCATCGTGCCGGGCGAGGCCCAGGCCCTCCCCGCCCTGCCTTTCAACCCCGTCACCGACGGCGCGATGCCGACGCGCAACCTCGGCCGCACGGGCTACCGCCCCGGCATCTTTTCGCTGGGCGGCCAGGCAGCCATCGAGCAGCCGAACCACGAGGAGGTGGCCGTGCCGATCGTCGAGCGCGCCCTGGACCTCGGGGTCAACTACATCGACACCGCGGCGGCCTACGGCGGTCAGCAGCGCTGGAGCCAGCGCTACATCGGGCAGGTCATGGCGCGGCGGCGCGGCGAAGTGTTCCTCGCCAGCAAGACGGGCGACCGCACCCGCGACGGCTCGCTGCGGCTGCTGGAGGAATCGCTGCGACTGCTGAACACCGACCACCTCGACTTGTGGCAGCTTCACAACCTCAGCCGCATGGAGCAGGTGGACCAGATCTTCGGGGCGGGCGGCGCCATCGAGGCGCTCAGCCAGGCGCGCGACCAGCACCTCGTGCGGTTCCTCGGCGTGACGGGCCACGCCGATCCGGCGGTGCTGATGGAGATGGTGCGGCGCTTCCCGTTCGACACGATCCTGATGGCGCTCAACGCCGCCGACCAGCACCACCTGAGCTTCGCCGAGCTGCTGCTGCCGATGGCAGTGGAGCGCCAGATGGGGATCATCGCGATGAAGATCCCAGCGCGCTCCCGCCTGTTGTCGAGCTACACGCCGCCGGCCAACGCGACGCCCGCAACCGGGACCCGGCCGGGCACGCTGAACATGCGCGAGGCGATGTACTACACGCTGTCCTTCCCGGTCAGCACCGTGATCATCGGCTGCGACACGGTGGCGCAGGTGGAGGAGAACGTGCGGCTGGCCTCGGAGTTCACGCCGTTGAGCGAGGCGCAGCTCGCGGCCCTCACCGAGAAGACAGCCCCTATCGCGCGGCAGGGGCTGTTCTTCAGGACCTGGGCCTAGCACTGGCCTAGCACCGTTTGGAGGCGCTGGATTCCCTGGAAGCTGCCACACGTTGCTCCCGCCTGGTGGGCGAGGGGTCGAGTGAGCCTGCCCGCGGCTAACCGCTCGCAAGCCCTGGTGACGGGCGCCACCTTGGCGGTCGCGCGGCCCCGCGTGTGCCTCTCGATCTTGCTTCTGCTCGCCGCCGCGCCCGCCGCGGCCATGGCCCAGGAGGACGCGTCCGACTGGCGCTGGCACATCAACGCCACTATCGGCTCCGTGGGCTTCACCGACGCGACTTGGAACGCCATCGGCTACGCGATGGACAGCGGGTGGGGCCTGCCGCCGTGTGGCTTCGGTGGCTTCGGCGGTTGCCCCGGCCCGAGCGGCTGGCGGCGCGGCTCCCGTCGCGCCCTGTCCGCGACCGCGCGCCTCGGCCTGGGGTCGGTCTTCCAGCTTCGCGCGCTCGCCGCGTGGGCTCGGCACGGATACCTGCCGATCCAGAACGACTCGACTAAGGGCGAGGTCCGTCCGTCCGCCGTCACGCTCGGAGTGCAAGGCGTCGTCGTGGCCGGCCCGTTCTGGTTTGGTATCGGGCCGACGCTGAACCTTGGCAGGGTCACGGTCATCTCCGACCGGGACCGGAACACGCGCACCGGGATCAGCGCCGGCCTCGCCCTCGGCGCCGGGCTCACATTCCCGCGCAGCGATCCGTTCTTTCTTGAGTTTGCCGTCGAGCACCGGGACGCAGGATCCGTGGGCGTGGGCCCCACGTCTGTCGCCGGGACATCTCAGCCCATACCCGCGATGACGGTGCCGCTCTCGCATACGGTCCTGTCGTTTGGCGTGGGCTGGCGGCTGGCCTGGTGACGTGACCGGCCGCCCGGTCCCGCAACCGCCCGCTGATGCCCACCGATCTGTTGAATGGGCGTGGGTAGAGTTGAACTACCGACCTCACGCTTTGACCCCTCCGAGTACGCCCAAGAAGTACCACAGTCAAGCCACAAATCACCCTACCGTATCGCTACGTGCCTCTGGAAGGCAAGTTCTGCATCTATAATACGACATCACGCGCAGGCGACACGAGTGGAGCGTGCTTCAATGGCCACCAGGCTACGGCACCAACCCAAAACCGCCATCACGGCCGGCAGCTTCTTTCCGCTCGGCGCGACCGTCCAGCCGGAGGGCGTAAACTTCGCCATCTACTCGCGCGACGCGAGCGACGTCCACCTGTTGTTGTTCGACCGGCCGGACGGACCGCCGACCGATGTGATCCAGATCGCCAACCGCACCAAGTTCGTGTGGCACACGTTCGTGGCCGGCGTGAAGCCGGGCCAGCTATACGGTTACAAGGTCCTGGGTGACTTCGATCCGTCAGCCGGCAAGCGCTTCAACGGCGCCAAGCTCCTCATCGATCCGTACGCCAAGGCACTGAGCCACAAGGCGTCGAACCGCGACAACCTTCTGCTGGCCTACGATTCCACGTCTGCCGATCGCGATCTGTCACTCGATACCCGCGACAACAGCCACCTCGTTCCCAAGGCGATCGTGGTGGACGACGCCTTCGACTGGCGCGGTGACGTGTCCCCGGCGATCCCGTTCGAGCGCCTCATCATCTACGAAGTGCACGCCAGGGGTTTCACGGCCCATCCGTCGTCACGCGTGAAGCGCCCGGGCACCTACCTCGGGTTCGCCGAGAAGATCCCGTACCTGAAGAGCCTGGGCGTCACCGCCGTGGAGCTGCTGCCGGTCCACGAGTGCCATGTCGAGGATTTCCTTCGCGGCAAGGGCCTCACCAACTACTGGGGCTACAACACGCTGGGCTTCTTTGCGCCCGAGAGCGCTTACAGCACCGGCAAGAAGCCTGGATGCCAGGTGGCCGAGTTCAAGACGATGGTCCGCAAGCTCCACCAGGCCGGCATCGAGGTCATTCTGGACGTGGTCTACAACCACACCGCCGAGGGGAACGAGCTCGGACCCACCTTGTCGCTCAGAGGGGTGGACAACCGGACGTACTACTGCCTCACGGGCGGGCCAAGTGACCCGGGACGCTACTACGCCAACTACACGGGTTGCGGGAACAGCCTGAACCTCACGAACCCCGCGGTGATCCGCCTGGTCCTGGACTCGCTGCGCTACTGGGCGGAGACGATGCACGTGGACGGCTTCCGCTTCGACCTCGCCTCGGTGCTCGGGCGTGACCCAAGCGGGTTCGACGGCTCGGCCGCCTTCTTCCACGCCGTGGCCCAGGACCCCGCGCTGCAACGCGTCAAGCTCATCGCCGAGCCCTGGGACCTCGGCACCTATCAGGTCGGCAACTTCCCGGTGGATTGGTCGGAGTGGAATGGACGCTTTCGCGATGCGGCTCGACGGTTCGTCAAAGGTGACGGCGGTTGGGTGCGCGATATGGGCGCACGACTCACCGGTTCGGCCGACCTTTACGGTGACGACGGTCGGTCGGCTTACAACAGCGTCAACTTCGTCACGTGCCACGATGGGTTCACGCTGTGGGATCTGGTCTCGTACGACCACAAGCACAACGAAGCCAATCTCGAGGACAACCGCGACGGAAGTGACGACACCACCTCCTGGAACTGTGGCGCCGAGGGCGAGACCGACGACCCGGGCATCAACCGGCTAAGGCAGCAGCTGGCCAAGAACCACCTGTGCGTCCTGTTGTTCTCCGCCGGCACGCCGATGCTCCTCGGAGGAGACGAGTTCCTGCGTACCCAGCGCGGCAACAACAACGCGTATTGCCAGGACACCGAGCTGAGCCACTTCGACTGGGACCGCGTCGGCGCCAACCGGGGGATGGTGGAGTTCGTGCGCAAGGCGATCGCCCTGACGCGGCGGTGCACTATCCTGCAGCGGCGCAGGTTCCTCCTCGGGCGCGACCTGGACAGCGATACCGTCAGCGACATCACGTGGTATGGCGCGGACCTGGGCCGGCCCGCCTGGGACGATCCGGAGTTGAGGACGTTGTGCTACCAGCTCGACGGCAGCGAGGAGCCCTCGGACCTCGGCGACTACCGCCTGTTCCTGATCCTCAACTCTGACCACCGGGTGCGGAGCGTGAAGCTCCCGCCGTTGCCGGAGCCGCAATGCTGGCGGCGCATCCTCGACACCAGCCTGGAACCGGGCGAGGAGTGGTGCGACCCCGGCCGAGAGGTCGCGATCAAGCCCGAGGATCAGTACCTGGCGAACCCGCGGAGCGTAGTGGTGCTGATCGGACACTGACGCGCGCCGCGGACCCAAGTCGCCGGTCAGCGCGCTACGCCGGGCGCGGGCCAGTCTCACTCGGAAGCCGCAGCCTCCCCTCTTCCGGCTCCCGAAACGCGTCGCACCCTGTAAGAACTTCCGTAATTCGCGGCAAGACTCTGAAATCGAGCTCGCTCGCAAACCGCTGCGCTCGATCAAGCATAGCCACGAGCGCCTTGGGCCGGCCCTGTCGCGACAGCGCCCGGAGCGCCTGCAAGTAGTCGTCCCGATAGACCGTTGGCACGATGATCCGCGTCTCTCGCGCGGCCGCCAGCTCAGCGTTCATGAACACTCGGGCAAGGCGGCCGTTCCCGTCGTCGAACGGATGCACTTCGGCAATGAGGAACATCGCGAACGCCGCCACGGCAAACGGATCACTGAGCGCGCGCATCACCTCAAATCCCCGCTGAAGAGTTCCCGGTACCAGCTCGGGGACCACAAACACGGTCTCGCCCGCGCGATTGACCTCGGTCTTGAATTGCCCGGGCCGAACCTCGGGCCTCTCGCTCAGCATTCGAGCGTGATGCGCCTGCAGCAGGGCTACGAAGGCGTCCGAGTCCATTGCCGCGAAGCTCTTGGCGAGCGAAGAGCGGTCGATCAGCAGTCTGAAGGTGCCGAGAACGTCGTGCGCATCCTGGGGGCGGGTTGCGGGGATCCTGCCATCAAAGACGATCTGCATCGCTTCGCCAAGCTCGAACTCGGTGCCTTCGATGTAGTTTGAGAAATAGGCGTCAAAGAAGGCCGAGTGCCGCCACGCATCCTCGTCGGTGTTGCGGTCTGGTCTACTCAGGGTTGGTCGTGCGCGCAGCTCCGCGAGCAGCGCCTCAAACAGGGGGAGTCGGGCCGAGTCGTACGGACGCCCGGCGAGACGCGCCAAGGCCGCGGGAGATGTGACGGAGGCCCGGCGCGTTCCGAGCAGGGTGCCGATGATGTCGCTGATCCGATCGTAGGCGCGCTCAGCGCGGAGCATCGGCGCGAGCTCGCGGGCGTTGTCTCGGAGGGTGTTGAGGGCCGTCTCACCGCCGATCTGGAGGTGACGCTCCAGCCACTCTTGCAGCTTCTGATCCGATATTCCGCGAGTCAGACCACTCCGTCGGGGTGAAGCAGAGACCGATTCCAGGAGGGCGCGCTCGCGTGACGCCAGGTAGAGTCCGCCCACAAAGGGCGCGTCACCCTTGAGGCGGCCCGGACCCCGGGCAACGTGCACCCGGTGGCCCGGAAGACGAATCGTCCGTGCGTAGGCTCCTGTCAGGTAGACGTGACCATCTGCGCTGGGAATCCCGTCGAGCGCCGTGCGAAAGCCGACGGTCGCTTGGGGCAGCATCTGGCCCAACAGCACCCACAGGTTTCGGCGCACGATCGCCGCCGGCGTGTCCGTCGTGTTGGTCGTGTAAAGGCGCGGCCCGATCTTCTTGAGTCGGCCGCGGGCGACTTCGCGAGCGACCACTCTGGTTAGCTCGCTGTTGCTGAGCACAACCTCCGGTAGTGAGCGCCGTGGCGCGGTTCGAACTGTCTTTTTTTTCGTTTTGTTCGGTGGCATTCTTGGGTTTCTCTAAACTTTCGGCTTGAACCTGTGAGAGTAATTGTAAAGTTATCCCAGGCCATTGGGTCTTTTTTATCAACTTGATGTCCACGTAATGGACTAATTGTCAATTTATATACGCTGCCATGGCATTTTTGTCAACTCTCTAGCTATGGGGCTCAGAAAGGAGGCACGACGCCCCGCCCGAGGGAGGTCCTCGAACGGGGCGTTGTCTTTCCTGCGCGTCGGTGCGTCTGCGCGTCTAACGCGCCCCGGCTCGCACCAGCGTCCGCACCGTCGCCCGCGCTCGGGACCGCGGTTTTGGCTGCACCACGATTCGTACGTCCTGACCGAGCGAGTTGAGAAAGCGGTAGAGCCGCTCCATGGAGAAGCCCGCAAGCCGCCCCCGATGCAGGTTTGAGACGTCCGGTTGGGAGATGCCGAGAACACCCGCCGCTATCGCCTGGGTCAACCCCCGCGCTGCGATCAAGTGCCGAATGGCGCGCGCCAACTCCGCCTTGGCGAGCAGCTCGTCGGCGTTCGGCCGCCCAAGATCTGCGAAGATGTTGTCGCCGGCCTGGTAGACGGCCTGCTCCTCGTCCCCGCTCCCCGTGCTCCGACGGGTCTTCCGCAGCGCCTCACGCATGGCGATCCTCCTGGTGCTCCAACGTGGCGTAGTGCCGTTCGGCGATGTGATAGCGACGCCGCACGAGATCAAGGTCGCGCTTGGGCGTCGCAATCCCATGCCTGGACTTCTTCTGAAAGACGTGGAGCACGTAGACCGCATGGCGGAAGTTCACCGTGTACACGGACCGATACGTGTCTCCGTCGTGGCCTTCGACGATCTCCAGAACACCGGCTCCTCCGAAGCCCTTGAGGGGTTTCGCGCTGCCGGGAGTGTCCCCGTACTGCACATCGAGCAGCAGCGTACCGAACGTGTCTTGGACTGGCCCCGGCAGTCCCTTCAGATCTTTCCAGCTCGACGCGATGAAGTACAGTGGCTTCCGGGTCGGCGGCGGCATGGTGCAGTATAGCAGATATACTATAGGCGGTCAATCCCCGAGCAGGCACCGACAGCGCATCAGCAAGCCAAAGGCCCCGCTCCTCGGCCCTTGTCTTGTCGCTACTTGGCGTCTGTGACGTCTTCGTACTTGCAGTAGTGGGCCTGGGTAGAGTTGAACTACCGACCTCACGCTTATCAGTCTACCAACGTTAGGGCCCCAAGTCCGGCAACTTGCGGGAAAACCGAGACATCCTGCGCGATCTGCCCCGTCGGGCGAGGGCTGAAAACGGCAGAAAGCCAGTCCGAATCGACACCACAAGCCACACCACGATACATTGGGCACCCGGCGCGGCGATCCGCACGCCGCGACGCCGGCCGCGACGGCCGAAACCTGGGCCCGCGGGCTCCGTCGTACTGGCAGCCTTCCGCGCGCGGTGGTAGGATAGCCCGATGCCGGACGCCCTCTCGAGCGAATTCGTCGCCCTCCAGCAGGCCGTGGTGGGACGCTACTCGCTGGAGGGCGAGCTGGGCCGCGGCGGGATGGGCATCGTGTTCCTGGCCCGCGACGTCGCGCTCGACCGGCTGGTCGCGATCAAGCTGCTGCCGCCGGCGCAGGCCGCCCAGGCGGGGCTCAAGGACCGCTTCCTGCGCGAGGCCCGCACTTCGGCCAAGCTCTCGCATCCCAACATCGTCCCGATCCACGTCGTCGAGGAGGCCGCCGGGCTCGTCTTCTTCGTGATGGCGTTCGTCGAGGGCGAGACCCTCGGCCAGCGGCTGCGGACCAAGGGACCGCTGAGTCCAGCGGCCGGCGCGCGCGTACTCCAGGAAGTGGCCTGGGCGCTCGCCTACGCACACCTGCGCGGGATCGTCCACCGCGACGTCAAGCCCGACAACATCCTGATCGAGCAGGGCACCGGCCGGGCGATGGTGAGCGACTTCGGGATCGCGCGCGCCGGCGAAACGAGCGGCGGCACGGCGGTCGGCGAGATCATCGGCACCGCGCAGTACATGAGCCCCGAACAGGCGAGCGGCGAGCGGGTTGACGGGCGCAGCGACATCTACTCGCTCGGCATCGTGGGCTTCTACGCGCTCTCGGGGAAACTGCCGTTCGACTCGCCGGAAGTCCCGGCGCTGCTCGCGATGCAGATCACGATGCCCGCACCGCCGCTCTCGACGGTCGCGCCGGGCGTGCCGGCGAAAGCGGCGCAGGCGATCGATAAGTGCCTGGTCAAGAACCCGGACGACCGGTGGCCCACGGGCGAGGCGTTCGCCGACGCGCTGGTCCAGTCGACCGACGTGGTGCGGGGAATTCCGGCTCCGATCCGGGTGTGGCTCACGCGCGGCCAGGCCGCGCGTCCTTTGCTGTATCTCTGGTCGGTGGCGCTCGCCGAGGGGGCGGGCATCATCCTGGCCAATGGCGGGAGCCCGGCGATCCCCCTGGGCCTGCTCGGCGTCACCTGGGGCGTGTTCCTGCTCAACCGGATCTACCGCACGCAGCAGGTGCTGGCGGTCGGTTACACCGTGGACGACATCCGCGTGGCACTTCAGCAGTACATCGAGCACCGCAAGGAAGAGCTGGCCTTCCAGTACGACTACGACCGCGAGCCGCCCTGGTGGGCGAAGGCGATCCGCTGGACCACGATCGGAGCGATCGGCGTGAGCATTACGGCCCTGGTGTCGGCGTTCGCGATCTCGAACGCCGCGAGCCTGGCCCGGGTGGGATGGCTCTTCCTGGGCTCGACGGTCGTCGG
>JAUYOW010000214.1 GCA_030697825.1 Gemmatimonadales bacterium
CCGTCGCGTCGGCGATTCCGGGACTCGTCACGCTGCGCGGGCGCACCCGTGCGTCGGCCAACCGCGTAGTGGCCGAGGGCGACCGCCTCGTGTTCGCGCTGGGGCAGAACGCGAACCAACCGGTCACCGAGGGGAGCTTCACGCAGAACGAGGCGGTCCTGGCGTTTCCCGAGGGCAAGGCGGACAACCACGACAACCTCGTGCTGATCTGCAAGCTCAACCCGGCGATGATGGCCGAGCCGACCGACCTGACCGGCGCCGTCGCCGGGATCGTCGCCTACAGCGCCATCTGCACCCACCTGGGGTGCACAGTGCGGTTCTCCGAGGAGCCGATGGACATGGCGCCGTTCCCGCACATCCACTGCCCCTGCCACTCGGCGTCGTTCGACCCGCACAAGGGCGCGATGGTGCTGGGCGGACCCGCCCCGCGGGCGCTGCCGCAGTTGCCGCTGCGCAAGAACGACAACGGTGAGATCATCGTCGCGGGGCCGTTCTCCGGGCCGATCGGCGTGAAGGTCTAGGTAGTGTCCGTCGCCACCTGGTTCACGGAGCGGCTCGCCCTGGACAAGTTCCGGGCCAAGTACCTCGGGAAGCCGTTCCCGGTCCACCCGACGTTCTTCCTCGGCGAAATCGCCCTGTTCAGCTTCGTGGTGCTGGTGCTGACCGGGCTGTACCTCGCGCTGTTCTACGAGCCGTCGACGGAGATGGTGACTTCCGGCACCGTCACGGCGCCTGCCGCGTACGTGAGCGTGCTGCTCATCGACGCTCACCCGCTCGGGGTGTTGATCAGGCGCATCCATCACTGGGCCGCGCACCTGATGATCGCGTCGGTGGGTCTGCACTTGGCGCGGGTGTTCTTCACCGCGGCGTACCGCAAGCCGCGCGAGGTGAACTGGCTGCTGGGCCTGGCGCTGTTCGCCGGGACCATAGGGACGTCATTCGCGGGCTACCTGCTGCCGTACGACCAGTTCTCGGTGACGGCCACCGCGATCGGCTACGGCATCGCGCGCTCGGCGCCGTGGGTAGGGGGGACGATCGCCGACTTCCTGTTCGCCGGGCAGTTCCCCTCGCCGAGCACGGTCCCGCGCTTCTACGGCTACCACGTGGTCTTCGCGCCGCTGGTGCTCAGCGCGCTGATCGGTCTGCACCTGGTGATCGTGCTCAAGCAAAAGCACACCGAGTGGCCGAGGGTCGGCGCCGAACCGCCGCCCAAGGATGCCGGCCTGATCGCCGGGGTGCCCGCGTGGCCCGGGCAGACGGTGCTGATGGTGGTCCTGTTCCTGATGCTGCTGGCGGCGCTGGCCACCCTGTCCGGCTTCCTCCCGGTTCATCCGACCGCCTACTTCGGGCCGCCCCAGCCGGTGACGCCCGAGGTCAAGCCGGACTGGTACCTCATGTGGGTCTATGGCGCGCTGCGGATGATTCCGGGCGACATCAGCATTCACGTGCTGGGAACCACGATCGGGTCGGAGGCTATCGGAGCGATGCTGGTGCCCGGCATCCTGGCCACGATCATCGTGCTGGTGCCATGGCTCGATCGCGCGCCGTCCTCGCTGTACTACGCCGAGAGCCCGCTCCGGAGCCCCGGACGGCTGGCCTTCGGGCTCGGCGGCATCACGCTGTTCCTCGCGCTTACGCTCGCGGGGTTCAGTGGCGAGCTCAAGCTGAGCACCCCGGTGCTGTGGATCGTCGCCGTGGTTGCACCACTCGCGGTCGGCTGTGCCACTTACGTGCTGGCTAAGCGCCGGCACGCGGCCGACGCATCGTCTCACTCAGGGAGGGATAGATGAACCGACTGGTTGTCATTACCACGGCCGTCGCGGCACTGGCGTTCGGCGCCGGCAAGCTCGCCGCTCAGGCGCCCGATGGCGCTGCGCTCTACACCCGCAATTGCGTGACCTGCCACGGGGCCACCGGCGTACCGAACCCGGTCATGGTGCGGTCGCTCGGCGCCATCCCGGACCTCAGCGACGCTCGCGCCATGGCTGCGAAGGCGGACAGCTCCTTGATCGGCGCGGTCGCGAACGGAGTCGGCCGCAAGATGCCCGCCTACGGCACGCGCCTGACGGGAGAGCAGATCCGGGCCATCGTGACGCATCTGCGCACCCTGAGCCGGCGACCGTCCCCGTAGCTGCGAGGAGTGAGAGGTGTTCGGCCGGTCTCGGGAATGGCGGGGTTGGCGCGCGGTCCCACAGCAGGTCCGGCGCCTGGCCGTCGCGTTCGCACTGGTGGCGGTCGCGTTCCTGACCGCACGGCGGCTCTTCGTTCCCGCGACCTTCGGAGAGCGGGGGCACTATCGCGCCTCCGCGGTGGACACGATCCTGGCCAGCGAGATCCGCTACGCGGGCCATGAGGCGTGTGAGACGTGTCACGCTCCCGTCGCCGAGAAGAAGAGCCAGTCGTACCATCGCGGCGTGGCCTGCGAGGTGTGCCACGGCCCCCAGGCAGCCCACGTGTCCGCGCCGCTCGACAACAAGCCACCCGCGCCGCGCACCCGTGCGTATTGCCCGCTGTGCCACGGCTACAACCCGTCTCGCCCAACCGGCTTCCCGCAGATCGACCCGGCACTCCACAACCCGGTGCGGCCGTGCATCACGTGTCACGACCCGCACGACCCGACGCCGCCCCGTCCTCCGGAGAGCTGCGCGGCCTGCCACGGGCAGATCGCCCGCACCAAGGCCGTGTCCTACCACGCTCAGTTGCCGTGCACGCAGTGCCACGAGGCTGACCCGCGTCACGTGGTATCGCCGCGGCAGGTGCGACCGACCAAACCGAGCACCCGCGAGTTCTGCGGCCAGTGCCATGCGCAGGGCGCCGCGAGTGCGCCGGAGATCCCTCGCATAGACCTGGAGACGCACAACCGCGGCTACGTGTGCTGGCAATGCCACTATCCGCACCACCCCGAGGCGCGGTGATGCCCGGACGACCCCTCACTCTGGACCAAGTGCCGGTGGCCGGGCCCGCCGCTCCGGACCGGCGCGGCTTTCTCAAGGCCGCGGCGGCGGCGGTGCCGACGGTGCTGCTCGGGCTCGGGCAGGGAAGCGAGGCGGGAACCCAGCAGGAGGAAGGCCCGGTCCCGTACGATTCCCGCCAGCACTACTACGGCATGGGCATCGACGTGAACAAGTGCATCGGGTGCGGCCGCTGCGTGGAGGCGTGCGCGGCCGAGAACGACGTGCCGCGCGACGGGCACCATTTCCGCACCTGGGTGGAGCGCTACGTCATCACTGCTGACGGCGAGGCTGTGGTGGAAAGCCCGAACGGCGGGATCGAGGGCTTCTCAGGCGAGGTCGGCGAGCACGATGCGCTGCGGACCTTCTTCGTGCCGAAGCTGTGCAACCACTGCGCCAATCCGCCCTGCGTCCAGGTGTGCCCGGTGGGCGCGACGTTCACCACCGAGGACGGCGTGGTGCTGGTGGACGAGGACTGGTGCATCGGGTGCCGGTACTGCATCCAGGCGTGCCCGTACGGGGCGCGGTTCCTGCACCCCACCAGGCGCGTCGCCCAAAAGTGCACCTTCTGCTACCACCGGATCGTGCAGGGCCTATTGCCGGCCTGCGTCGAGGTGTGCCCTACCGGAGCGCGGATCTTCGGGGAGGTCCAGCGGCTCAGCACCCCGCTGGGGCGCTTCATGCGCTTCAACGAGATCCAGGTGCTCAAGCCGTACCTGAACACCAAGCCCAAAGTGTTCTACGCCAACCTGGACGGAGAAGTGCGGTAGCGAGGGGAGGCCGATTGCAGGGCTACATCTATCCGAACGAGTACGAGCTGCACTGGGGCCTCCTGGTCGCCGTCTACCCCTACCTGACGGGTCTGGTGGCCGGGGCGTTCATCCTCGCGTCGTTGGCGAGGGTGTTCAACATGACCGAAGTGCAGCCCACGTACCGACTCTCGCTGCTTGCGGCGCTCGCCTGGCTGATCGCCGCCCCGCTGCCCCTGCTCGCCCACCTCGGGCACCCGGAGCGCTCGTTCGAGATCTTCCTCACCCCGAACGTCCGCTCGGCGATGGCCATGTTCGGCTTCGTGTACGCCTGGTATCTGATGGTGGTCCTGCTGCTCGAGATCTGGTTCGACTACCGCAAGGACCTCGTCGTCTGGTCCCGGGGGGCGTCCGGCGTCCTGGCCCTGGTCCGGCGCGTGATGACCCTAGGCGCGAGCGACTTGTCGGACCGTGCCCTGCGCTTCGACCGTTCGGCGGGCAAGCTCATCACGATTATCGGCATCCCGTCGGCGTTTCTGCTGCACGGCTACGTAGGGTTCATCTTCGGGTCGGTGAAGGCCAATCCGTGGTGGAGCAGCGTGCTGATGCCGGTGGTGTTCCTGTTCTCGGCGATGGTCTCCGGCATCGCGCTCATGCTGCTGCTCTTCATGGTGACGAGCATGCTGCGCTCCAAGCCGGTGGACATGCGTTGCGCGGACAAGCTCGCGAGTCTGCTGTTCTATGCCCTCATCGTGGACTTCTCCCTGGAGATGCTCGACTTCACCCAGCGGCTGTACGAGGCGGAGGAATCGATCACGATTCTGGCGAGCATGCTTAAGAGCCGCCTGGTGCTCAGCCTGATCGTGCTCCAGGTGTCCCTCGGCACGATCGTGCCCTTGGTGGCGCTGGCCGCGGTGGCTCCGACCGTGAGGAAAGAGGGACTGGTGAAGACGCCGGAGGAGCTGCGGCGGCTGATCTACTTCATGGTGGGCGTGCTCATCCAGATCGGCATCTTCAGCACCCGCTGGAACGTGGTGATCGGCGGACAGTTGTTCTCCAAGAGCCTGCGGGGTCTCACGGTGTACAAGGTCGAGCTCCTCGGCCTGGATGGCATCCTGATGGCGACGGCAATCCTCCTGCTGCCGTTCGTCATCCTCTATGTGCTGATCAAGCTGCTGCCTCCGTGGCCCGAAGCGGAGGCAGCCATGCCGGCGCAGGGAGCGGAGGCGCAGCCGATGGCTCAGGCATCATGACTTCGCTCGCGCAGCGCAGCCTCGCGCTCGCCGCTCTGATCCTCGCGTGCGGAACCGGGCCGGCGAGCGCCCAGCGGCCTCAGCCGCCTAGGATGCCACACCGGCCCGCCGGCAAGGAGCAGTGCCTGACGTGTCACGGGCCCGGAGCGAACCAGCACGTCCGGAGCACGCCGGCCAACCATCCGTACGGCGCGACGGCATGCCCGATGTGCCATCGACCGAGCGAGACGCCGCCGCCGAACATCCCGCACCCCCTCGAGGAAGCGATGACGGATTGCCGCACCTGCCACGTCCCCGACGCGCCGCCGGGCGTCCCAACTCCCCCGGCGTCGCACGCCTCCTATGACGTATCCATCTGCCGGATGTGCCATGAGCCGGGCACGCCGCCTCCGCCGTCACGGTAGCGTCGGGCGGCTGACGCACCCGCTCGGCGGCGGCCGCATCCCGGCCGATCGCCCGGACTGGAACCCAATTGTTAGATTCGCGTATGGTGCGACTCCTCTCCTGGGCCCTGCAACAGTGGCGGCGGACCGCGCTACGGTGGCGGGTCACTCTGGTGCTCCTGCTCTCGGCGACGCTCATCGGCTCGTCGGCGGCCGGCTACCGCCAGTGGAACTACATGCAGCACGACAACCGTTTCTGCACGTCGTGCCACTTGATGCAGGATCCCTTCGAGCGCTTCAACCGGAGCGCCCACGCGCAGCTCGAGTGCCACAGCTGCCACAAGGCGACGCTGAAAGCGCAGATGCGCCAGCTCTACCTCACGATGGTCGAGCGCCCGACGTCCATCGGCGGACACGCCGACGTGCCGAACAAGGTGTGCGCGGCCTGCCACATCAGGGGCGACTCCACCCGGTGGCGGATCATCGCCACGACCGCCGGTCACCGCGTGCACCTGGAGTCGAAGGCTCCCGCGCTGCGCGGCATGCGGTGCGTCGCCTGCCACGGCGTGACCGTGCACGAGTTCGCGTCGGTGGACCGGACGTGCGGCCAGTCCGGGTGCCACGCCGCCAACCTGATTCGGCTGGGCGGAATGGGCCAGGCGAGCGAGCTGCACTGCACGACCTGTCACAACTTCCTCGCCGAGGCCCGCACGGTGGAGGTGGACTCGCTCGGCCAGCCGTTGACGCCGGCCGCGGCGCAGTGCCTTTCCTGCCACTCCATGCAGGAGCGGATGGTCAACCTGGACGTGGCGCGCGATCCCCATGGAGGAGTGTGCGGTGACTGCCACAACCCCCACACCCAGACGTCGCCGCGGCAAGTGACTTGCGCGAGCGCGAGCTGCCACGCGGACTGGCGCTCCCTGGGATTCCACGTGGGGGTGGCGCACCCCGAGCGCTGCACGACCTGCCACCTGCCTCACTCGTGGCGGGTCGAAGGGCAGAACTGCCTGAGGTGCCATGCCGACATCGGGCGCCAATCGCCGAGCCGGCCGCGCGCCGCGCCGGCCCGGCGTTCGGCGCTGCGGGTGAGGGGGGCGGTCCTGGACCTGGCCTCGGCGGCGGATCCCGCGTCGGTGTTCGCCATGCTTCAACTGGCGCAAGGCGGCGCGCGCGACTTGCCACGCTTCTCCCACGGTGATCACCGCGGCCAGACCTGCGCCAGCTGCCACTCCAGCCGGGTGCGGCACGGCGAGCTGATGGTGCGCGCCACCGCCGACTGCCAGCGCTGCCACCACGCCGGTCCGGACCGGCAGCAGTGCGCGAGCTGCCACGCGCCGATGGACCTCCGCCGGGTGGCCGCCGCGGAGCCACGGTCCTTCCGCCTGTTGGCGAGCCGCGCGACCGTCACCCGACGTCTCCCGTTCGACCATCAGCGGCACACGGCGGTCATGTGCGCCCAATGCCACTCGAACCCGATGAGCCGGGCGCCAGAGAGTGCCGACTGCGCCTCATGCCATGCCAGCCACCACCGGTCCGCCGCCAACTGCGTCGCCTGCCACGCCGGGGCCAATCCGCTCGCGTCGCACCGCGCGGCTGACCACGCGACCTGCGCCACGGCGTCGTGCCACGGTGAGCGCGCCGCGGCGCTTCCCGCGTCGCGCGAGGCCTGTCTGATGTGCCACACCGGCCAGACCCGGCACTTGCCGGGCCGCAACTGCGAGCAATGCCACCGGGTCACGGCGGCGGGCAGCCGATGACGATGCGTGCGCCGCGGGCTCGGCTGGTCAGCATGGCGCTCGGCGCCCTGGTGGTCGCGGCGAGTTCGGCCGACGGCCAATCGGTTCGCGTCCGATCCTCGACCACCGCCCGCTACGTCCAGCTTCAGCCTATCCGTTACGACACCGATTCCGGCGCCTTCCTGCCGCTTCCCGTCACCTACGCGGCGCCCATCACCCAGGACGTCGAGCTGTCGGTGTGGGGGCTCGGCGTTCCGGGGCTCCGGGCATACGCCCTGCTCCGCGGCCGCGCGGCGCTGGGCTCAGAGCTGGTGTGGCCGAGGTCCGACGACCGTTTCGACGCGCTGGAGGCCTTCGTTGAACTGGAGCGTCCGCTGTACCGGATCCGCGCCGGACGGCAGCATCGGGCGTCGGGTCTCGGCTGGTATGCGTTCGACGGGGTGAGCGCCACCTGGCGTCCGCGCCCCACCGTGCGCACCGAATGGTACGGCGGGCGCGGCTTCACCCGAGGGTTCCTCGAGCCGCTGGGCAGCGGGGCCCTGCGGTCGCTCGATCCCCTGCGTCCCGAACAGAGCACCATCCTTCTGGGCGCATCCCTGTGGGCGGCGCCGACGTCCGCCAGCGCCGTAACGGCGATCTACCAGCGCGAGATTCTCAGCGACCGGAGCGGTCTGGTGTCGGAACGCGCCGCCATCGACGCGCGGATCGGTGTCGGCTCGCGGCTGGTGCTGACGGCCGCGGCGGACGCGGACCTGGCTCTCGAGACTTGGGGCCGGGCGCGGGCGAGCGCCCTGGTGAGGCTGGGCCGGCGCAGCTTCCTGGAGATCGAAGGGTTCCGCTACAAGCCACTGCTGGATCTCACCACCATCTGGGGCGTGTTCTCACCGGAAGCGCACCGCGGCGTTGCCGTCAGCGCGCGCCTGGCCCCGACCCGGAGCGTAGCACTGTCGACGTCGTACATCTACCGGCGCTACGAGCCTTTGACCCGCGGGACGCCGTTCCTCCTCGACGTGGACGACGAGGCGCAGCAGCTCACGGCCGGTGCGCGCTACGCCATCGGCGACGTGGTCGTGGAAGGAACCTATCGCCTGCAGTTCGGCTTCGGCGGCGCCCAGAGCGGCGGCGACGCGGCGCTGGCCTGGGCGCCGCCGGATGGCTGGCGCGCCGGGCTCCGCGGGACTGCCTTCCAGCAGGAGGAGGCGTTCCGGGTCGCCGATGGCACGGTGTACGGCGTCGGCCTCGACGCGAGTGGACGGCTGGGCGATCGCGCCAGGCTGCGCGCCGAGCTGATGCGCTACCTGCATCGGCCCACAGGACAGAGCGCGGTGAACTGGTCGCAGACGCGGGCCCTGCTCGGCTTCGAGTTCTGGATCGGGGCCAACCCCGACCGGCCTGGGGCGTACCGGTGATACCGGGCGTGTGGATCGGGCTCGTCGCGGCGGTCGCCTCGGCACTCGCCGCCACGCGGCAGCCGGCCGATGCGCCGCCCCGGGCTCCGGCGACGCCGGTTCTCGCGGCCGACTCGTTCCCCCATCCGCGGCACGCGCGCCTTTTCACCTCTTGCACTACCTGCCACTCCGGACTCGCGGGCGAAGACTCCACGGCCTTCTTTCCCGCGGCGGACGTATGCGTCCCATGCCATGACGGCGCCTTGGTGCGCCGAATCGATTGGGCGGGGCCGGGACCGCGGCGACCCACCAACTTGAGCTTCTCGCACCGCGCGCACCCAGAGATCGATTGCGCCATGTGCCACGCCGCCAGCGATACGGCCGCCTTCATGGAGGTGGGGAGAGCGCGCCCCGAGCGCTGCCTGATGTGTCACGCCCCGGAGGCGGCAAGCCACCTGGAGCAGGAGAGCTGCACCCAGTGCCACCGGGTCCTGACGGAAGCCAGGGCGCTGACGGCGGCCGACATCGCGCGCTTCCCCAAGCCGCCGTCCCACGATTCCGGATGGGTCTTCACCCATAGGCGCGCGGCGGCGGGCCCCACGTGTGCCACTTGTCACGCCCGAGAGTTCTGCGCCTCCTGCCACGTCAACGCGGCCGGCGTGGAGGCGGTGCGCGCGCTGCCCACCGACGAGCGCGTCGCCGCACTGGCACGCGCTCGGCACGTGACTTACCGGGAGCCATCGTCCCATCGCAGCGCCAGCTTCGTCCGCTCCCATGGGCTGCTGGCGCGCGAGAGCGCGGCTACGTGTGGCAATTGCCACGCGCGCGAGTCGTGCCTCACCTGTCACCGTGAGGAGGAGCGCGTCGGACCGGTGGCGCTGCTGCCGCGGCGCACCCGCGGGGGGGCGCGGGGGGTGGATTTGCGGGACATCAGGCCGCCGGATCATTCGCCCGACTTCCAGCTCCGGCACCGCACCGCCGCCGCCGTCGGGGACGCCGTTTGCAGCCGGTGCCACAGCCCGTCCTACTGCGCCAGCTGCCACGCCGGTGCCGCAGCCCCCGGCTTCCATGGGCCCGACTTCGTCGAGCGGCACTCGGAGAACGCCTACACGCGCGAGAACGATTGCGCCGCCTGCCACCAGCCTGAGGCGTTCTGCGTCCAGTGCCACCGGGCCACCGGCCGCGCCGCCTCCCAGGCGCCGATCGGCCGGTTCCACGACGCGCAGCCGGCGTGGATCTTCGGGCACGGCGGGGTCGCCCGGCGGGCCATCGAGAACTGCGCCAGCTGTCACGCCCAGGCCGACTGCCTCCAATGCCACTCGGCGTCGGTCGGCTGGCGCGTGAACCCGCACGGGCGGAGCTTCGACAGCGGACTTGGCGACCGGAATCCCGCCATGTGCCGCCGCTGCCACCCCGGCGGCCCGCCCCGATAGGAGCCGCAATGCCTGATACCCACGTTGCCGAACGCGCCGACGGCCACCACCTTGCAGGCGAGACCATGAGCGCTGCCACCACCGCCATCGATCCGGCGCTCGTCGCCGCGATCATCGACCTCTCGGCCGACGCCATCCTCACCGTTTCGCCCGACGAGGTCGTGATGTCGTGGAACCAGGGCGCCCGGGAGATGTTCGGGTGGACGGCAGAGGAAATAGTCGGAAGACCGTTCACTGTTCTGCTGCCGGACGAGGCCATCGCGCGCGGCGAGCTGGAGTGGATCCACAGAACCACTCTGGCTGAAGGCGCGATCCGCAACTACGAGACCCGGCGCAGGCGCAGGGACGGCACCGTTTTCGACGTGAGCCTGACCCGTACCGCGGTGCGCGCACCCAACGGCGACCTGCTGGGATTCTCCGCCATCCTGCGCGACGTCTCCGACCGCAAGCGCCTCGAGCGCCAGCTCGCGCAGTCCGAGCGCCTCGCGACCGCCGGACAGGTCGCGGCCGGAGTCGCCCACGAGATAGGGGCACCGCTGACCGCGATCGCCATAGCGGTGGACCACATGCTGCGCTCGCGCTGTGCGGTCTGCGAAGGCGCCGAGGAGATGCGGATCCTCCAGTCGCAGACCGACCGGATCGCCAAGCTGGCGCGCCAGCTCGTCAACCTCGCCAAGCCGGCCGGCCTCTTGCTGGCCCCGGTAAACGTCAACGACGTCATCGCGCAGACGTCAGGCCTGATCCAGGCGCAGCTCCACCGTCACGCCGTACTGGTCACCCTGGACCTCGATCCCGAGCTGCCGGCCGTGCTCGGCGATGAGGCCCAGATCCAGCAGGTGTTCGTCAACCTGCTGCTCAACGCGCAGCACGCCCTCGAGGCCAGGGGGGGGAGGGTGAGGATCGAGACCGGGCGCGCGGACGCCAGGACCATCGAGATAGTCGTTTCCGATGACGGCCACGGCATCGAGGCATCGGACCTTCCGCACATCTTCACGCCGTTCTTCTCCCGTTCCGGCGGGACGGGCCTCGGCCTGGCCCTGGCCGCCCAGATAGTGCGCGCGCACCACGGCACCATCGAAGCGGCCTCGCCGGAGGGCGGCGGAGCACAGTTCATCATCCGGCTTCCCACGGCGGACGCATGACCGAGCCCGACGTTCCCGTCGCTCCGGTGCGCCGCGTCCTGGTGGTCGAGGATGACGCCGTGGTGCGCCGCCTGCTCGAGAAGGTCCTCACCGACGAGGGGTACGAGACCGTGGGCGCCGCTTCCGGCGAGGAGGCGCTCACCGAGCTCGGCCGCCACCTCTTCGATGCCGTGCTCCTCGACCTCAACCTTCCCGGCATACAGGGTATGGACGTGCTGGCGGTGGGCCCGACCCTCCAGACCGATACGCCTTTCATCGTGATGACGGCGTTCGGCTCGGTCGATACGGCCGTCGAGGCCATGAAGAACGGCGCGTTCGACTACGTGAGCAAGCCGTTCCGCACCGACGAGCTCCTCCTCACGCTGCGCCGCGCCCACGAGGAGACGGTACTCCGGCGGGAGGTGGCGCAGCTGAGGCGCCGGGTGAAAGAGGAGGGGCCCGGCGTCCGCATGGTGGGCAAGAGCGCGGGCATCGAGCGCGTCCGCGACCTAATCGCGCGGGTCGCGCCCAGCCGCGCCACGGTGCTCATCAGCGGGGACACGGGGACCGGCAAGGAGCTCGTCGCCCGCTCGATCCACGCCCTGTCGGGCCGCGCCGAGCATGCCTTCGTAGCCGTGAACTGCGCCGCGATCCCCGAGACGCTGATCGAGTCCGAGCTGTTCGGCCACATGAAGGGCGCGTTCACCGGAGCGATCGCGAACAAGCGCGGCCTGCTGGAGGAGGCGTCCGGCGGCTCGCTCTTCCTCGACGAGGTCGGCGCCATCTCGGCGAACATTCAGGTCAAGCTGCTGCGCACGCTCCAGGAGCGCACCATCCTGCGGGTCGGCGGCCGCGAGCCGGTGCCGATAGACATCCGCCTGATCGCCGCCACCAACCTCGATCTCGCGGAGGAAGTGCGCGAAGGACGGTTCCGCGAGGACCTCTTCTACCGGGTGAGCGTTTTCCCGATCCACGTGCCGTCGCTGCGGGAGCGGCGCGACGACATCCCGGTCCTCGCCTCGTACTTCCTCCGGCGCGCCGCTTCCGAGCACGGGGTGGAGGCGCCGGCGATCCCGCCGGCCACCATGCAGCGGTTGCTGGACTACGACTGGCCGGGCAACGTCCGCGAGCTCGAGAATTTCGTCGAGCGCTCGGTGATCATGCACGCGGGCGCCAAGACGATCCCCTTCGATCCCAGCGAGGGCCTGCACCGCCGCCAGGAGCACGACCTGCTGAAGACGGCCCGCGCGGAACGGTGGAACCTGGAACGCCTCGAGCGCGAGTACATCCTTTCCGTGCTCGAGGAAGCAGGCGGTCACCAGGGCAAGGCCGCCGATGTCCTCGGCATCGACCGCCGCACCCTCTACCGGAAGCTGAAGCTGTATGGCGGGGAGACTGATGCCAGCGTCGAGGGCACGGTTCCCGAGGCCGAGGCGGCCCAGTCCTAAGGGCTCCGCCCTTTCGCGGGACAGGAAGTCCCACCGCCCGCGCCGACGGCGACGCCGTCAGCAAGATGACTATCCCTATCCATCATTGCTGCAACGACTTACCAGGACTCGGCGGGGACCCGATCGGTTGGTACGCGTTACGCAGTGTGTCCTTGGAGCATGGTGGAGTCACTTCTCATCGCGGTAGACGCCGCACCGTTCGCCGACCGAGTCGGCGGCTGGCTTCCTGACCTGCTGCGGGCCGGGGTCCGGCGCGTCACGCTGTTCCACGCGATCGAGGCCGTGGGACCCGATGTCGCGGCGGAGCTGGACGACCTGCGGCCGAGGCTGGACCGGCTCGCCGTGCAGCTATCGGCGAAGTCGGTCGAGGTCGAGCTCTCGTTCAAGCGCGGGGACAGGTTCCGGTGGCTGGTCTCTCTCGTCGCCTTGCGCGGGTGCCAGCTGGTGGTGCTGGGCCCTCACTGCTCGCTGCGCGGGAAGGCGCGCTCGGTAGGATCTCTCCTCAGGCGTCTCCTCGGCGAGTCTCCGGCTCCGCTGCTGGTCCTTCCGCGCCCCCGGACCGAGAGCGATCCCGGGCTGTTCGATCGACCGATCTTGGTCGAGGGGCGGGCGCAGGAACCGTGGCTCGATTCCCAGGCGCGTACGCTCGTTCCAACGGCGCTCCATTCCGCGACCCTCGAGCCCGGCGGCGGATCCCCGCCGGGCGCTTCGCTGCTGGTCACCGGGCGTTCGCCGGCCGGCGGCCGTCTGGAAGAGTTGCTGTTCGACGCACCCTGCCCGGTGCTCGTTATTCCCGCCCATGCCGACGCAATTCACGCCTAGCATGGGGCGAGCACCCCGAGCCCTACCGTAGGTTCTGGAACAGCGGCGGCTTCGGCCGCCGCTGGCGCGTTCAGGCGTGCGCGGCGAGTTGGGCGAGGACCTGCTGCCCGTAGAACAGGCCGATGTAACGGGCCTGGGTGGGCGTGAGGCGCCGCACCGCCCAAGCCAGATGCACGAAGTGCGGCTCGGTGGGCGGGGTGAGCGGGAACATCCCCAGCTCCTCGGGGAGGTGGTTGCCCTTGCGCGCGTTGCAGGTGGAGCACGCGGTGACGACGTTGGTCCACGCGTCGGTACCGCCCCGCGAGAATGGAACGAGGTGGTCGCGCGTCAGGCACTCGCGGTGCTTGAGCGTGGCCTGGGTCCGGCCGCAGAACTGGCACCGGTAGTCGTCACGCGCGAAGAGGAAGGTGTTCGTCACCTGGCGGCGGAACCGCCTCGGCACGTGGACGTACTTGTTCAGGCGGATGACCGCGGGACGCGGCAGCGCGAGCCGCTCGGAGCGGACGACGCGATCCGCGTCGGCCTCCACGATCTCGGCCTTCCCGTCGATGACCAGCCTGAGCGCCCGCCTGACGGGCACCATGGTGAGCGGCTCGAAAGACGCATTGAGCGCCAGACAGCGTACCACCTCCGGACTCCTCCACGCGGGCGCTTCACCCGCAAAAAAACCCGCCGCGCTCTATGGAACGGGACGGGCGTAGCGGGATGCCCCTTACGGATGTCGCTCTCGACCTTCGTCCCATAACAGCAAGGCACCCCAGCCAGAGATACTAGCCGCGGGAGCCTCCCGGGGCAAGCTCGCCCGAGGGGAACCGCGAGGCGGGGCCTAGGGTTTGAAGGCGGAGGTCGCGGCGTCCAGCTGCGCCAGGACCGCCGCACGGGAGGTCCCACCCGCCACGCGGCGCCGCTCCACCGCGGCCTCGGCGCCACCCAAGCGGGCGAGGAGGGCGGGAAGTTCGGGGTCGATACCGGCCGCCTCAGCGGCCGGCATCCGGTCGATGGGCGCACCCAATTCTTCGGCTTTCCGCACCAGGGCGCCCACCAGGCCGTGCGCCTCGCGGAACGGCCGGCCCGACTGCACGAGAAGGTCCGCGAGATCCGTCGCGAGGGTCCCGGCGTCCAGCGCCGCGGCCATCCGCTCCGGAACAACCGTGAGCCCCGCCACGACGCCCTCCATCAGCTCCACCGCGGCACCCGCGCCGTCCAGCGTGTCGAACAGCGCGGCGTTGTTCTCCTGCATGTCCTTCTGGTAGCCGGACGGCATGGCTTTCATCGTCGCCATCATCGCCACGAGGCGGCCGAGGAGCTGTGCCGACCTGCCGCGCACCAGCTCGAGCGAATCGGGGTTGCGCTTCTGCGGCATCAGGCTGCTGCCGGTCGTGAACGACTCGGCGAGCACGGCGAACCCGAATTCGGCCGACGAGAAGAGCACGAGGTCTTCGGCGAGGCGGGAGAGGTGCGTGCCGACGAGAGTGGCGACGAAGGCCGCCTCGATCGCGAAGTCGCGGTCGCCGACCGCGTCGATCGAGTTGCGCGACACCGCCCTGAAGCCGAGCCGCTGGGCCAGGTCGTCCCGATCCACCGCGAAGCCCGAGCCCGCGATCGCTCCGGAGCCGAGGGGAAGGACCGATGCTCGGCCGCGCGCATCGGCCACCCGGCCGCGGTCCCGGTGGAGCGCCCACACGTGCGCCAGCGCCCAGTGCGCGTAACGGACGGGCTGCGCCCGCTGGGTGTGGGTGTAGGACGGCATCAGCACGTCCAGGCCGGCGCCGGCCTGAGCGATCAGGGCGCGAGCCAGCGACGCGAGCGCGCCGTCGAGCCGCCCCAGCGCGCGAATCGTCCACAGCCGCAGGTCCGTCGCGCACTGGTCGTTCCGGGAACGGCCGGTGTGGAGCTTGCCGGCCAGCGGGCCGATGACTTCGCCGAGGAGCCGCTCGATCAGCGAGTGGATGTCCTCGTCCTCAGCGCCCTCGGCGACGCCCCCCGCGAGCCGCGCTTCGACGGCGTCGAGCCCTTCCAGTAGACGCGCGCGCTCGTCGGCCGTCAGGACACCGACGCCCTCGAGCGCGTGGACCCAGGCTCGGTTCGTCTCGATATCCTCCCGCCACAGCCGGCGGTCCACCGGCAGGCTGCGGTTCATCTTGTCGAGCCGCGGGTCCATGGGCTGGGCGAAGCGCCCGCCCCACATCACATGCGGGGCGTCAGACACCGGCGGCGGCCGGCGGATGCGCGCGAGCGCGGAGCGGCCCCGGCGCCCACCCCAGCAGCGCCGCGACCTTGGCGGAGTCGAGCGAAGTATCGCGCGGTCGCTCCTCGGGCCTCGCGCCTTCTCGAAGCAGCCCGGTGTTGAAGCGGTAGAGGGTGCACAGTATCCTGCCCAGCTCGAGCCGCGTCATCCGCTCCGGGCCCGCCACATGGTATGCGCCGGCGACATCGGTGCTGCAAAGCTCCCAGGCGGCCCGGGCCACGTCGTCCACCTGAACGGGGCTCCGCCACTCGTCCTTGTAGAGCGTCACCGGCTGGCCTCGCATCAGGTGGCCGCACTCGTGGTCGGGGCGCAGCATGATCCCGCTCTCCCCCACCAGGAGCGACGGGCGGATGACGAGCGCTTCGGGATTTTCGATACGGAGCTGGGCCTCCGCTTCCGCCTTCATGGAGCCGTGCGGCATTATGGGGCCGACCGGTGAGTCTTCCGTGTAGTTGCCGCGCGCTCCGTCGAAGACCAGGTCCGTCGAGAAGAAGACGAACCGCGCCTGCTGGCGGGCGGCGAGGCGGGCGGCCTGGCGCGGCGCGTCCACAGTGATGGCGCGGTCGGACTTGTCGGCGGAGCAGAAGAAAACGGCGGCCGGCCGCTCGCGCTCGACCACGGCCGCGAGCGCCGAGGGCGAGGTCACGTCGAGGGTGATCTCGCGCCAATTGCCGGGACGGACCGGCCGGCGCCATCCGGTGCCGGTCAGCTCGACGTCGCGGGGCGCCAGGGCGAGGAGGCGCGAGCCCAGAAAGCCCGAAGCGCCGATGACCAGCGCGCGGCCGGGCCGTGGGCTCAGTCGGCCGCCTCCGCGAGCCGGGCCCCGAGCCGCCGCTCGCGGTCGGCGGCGGTGCGCACCGCCAGGCCGTAGAGCCGGATGAAGCCTTCGGAATCGCTCTGTTTGTAGACGTCGTCGGCGCCGAATGTCGCGAGGCCCTCGTGGTAGAGGGAGTGCGGCGACGACCGGCCGGCCACCCGCGCGGCGCCTTTGAAGAGCTTCATCTTCACCGTGCCGGTGACGTGGCGCTGGGTCGAGTTCACAAGCGCGTCGAGCGCTTCGCGCTCCGGCGTCCACCAGCGTCCGTCGTAGACCAGGTCCGCATAACGCCGGCCCACGTCGTCGGCCAGAGACAGGGTGCGCCGGTCGAGCACCAGCTGCTCGAGCTCCCGGTGCGCCTGGAAGAGCACCGTGCCGGCGGGCGTCTCGTATACGCCGCGCGACTTGATGCCCACGAGCCGGTCCTCGACGATGTCCGCCCGGCCCACCCCGTGCTCACCCGCCAGCGCGTTGAGCGTCTCGATCAGCGTTACCGGGTCCATCGGCTCACCGTCGAGCGCCACCGGCTCGCCCTGCTCGAAACCGATGGCCACGACGGCCGGCGTGTTCGGCGCGTCCGCTGGATCGTTCGTCAGGAGGTAGAGGTCGGCCGGCGGCTCGCACCACGGGTCCTCCAGCACGCCGCCCTCGTGGGAGAGGTGCCAAAGGTTGCGGTCGCGGCTGTACGGCTGCTCGGCCGTCGCGGTGCTGGGGACGCCTACGCGAACCAGGTAGGCGAGCAGGTCCTCGCGGCCGCGGAACTCCCATTCGCGCCACGGTGCGATCACGGCGAGGTCGGGCGCGAAGGCGGCGTAGGTGAGCTCGAATCGCACCTGGTCGTTGCCCTTCCCGGTGCAGCCGTGCGCCAGAGCGGTCGCGCCGAAGCGGCGTGCCGCGACCACCTGCCGCTCGGCGATGAGCGGGCGCGCCATGGCGGTGCCCAGGAGGTAGGTGCGGGCATAGACCGCGCCCGCTTTCAAGGTCGGCCAGATGAACTCCCGGACCAAGCGCTCGCGGACGTCCTCGACGACGCAGGCGTCGGCGCCCGAGCGCCGGGCCTTCTCCTCGAGCCCCTCGAGCTCGCCCGCGCCCTGGCCCACGTCCGCGGCCACGCAGACGACCCTCGCGTCGTAGTGCTCGCGCAGCCACGGCACGATCGCCGAAGTGTCGAGCCCGCCCGAATACGCCAGCATCACCGTATGCGCCATCTCGCCCCCGCCCCACGGAATGAGAGTTTATGCAAGGCAGCGCATAAAAATACAGCCGGCGGGCGGGGGGTCAATGGCGGGGCCCGGCGAGCTCCGCCACGCGGCGCGCCAGCAGCTTCCGGTCGGCGATGGTGCGCGCGATGATGAGGAGCGTATCGTCACCGGCGATGGTCCCGAGCACTTCCGGCCATTCCTCGTGGTCGAGCGCCGCGGCCAGCGCGCTCGCGCTGCCGGTCGGAGTCCGCAATACCAGCAGCGGCCCCACACCCTCGCTCTTGAGGAGGAGCGACGGGAGGAAGGTGCTGAGCGCGGGCGACGGCAGGATCTCCTCCCGCGAGGCGGCGTAGACGGGGGTGCCGTCGGCGTCCGGCGTCCGGGAGAGTCCGAGCTCGCGGATGTCGCGGGAGAGGGTGGCCTGGGTGACGTCGAAGCCGGCCCGCACCAGGAGCTCGCGGAGGCGTTCCTGGCTCGGGATCGGGTGCTCGCGCACCAGGCGAAGGATGGCGGCGTGTCGTTTGGCTTTCACTGGCTCATTGACGCGGCTCCTGCCGCAAAATATGCTTGACGTGGATGTCGCGCGACCCGCGGGCCCTCGCGATCGCCAGTCTCCTGGCCATGCTGGCCTGCAACGAGCCTTCGCTCGCCCCGGGTCAGCCCCCGGTGCCGCCCGTTCGGGACGTTCTCTTTCGCTACCCGAATGGCAGCCTCCACCTCATAGGGACCGACGGCACGAACAACCGGCCGGTCGGGCCGGCGGGGTTGCCCTCGTTCACGCCGCTCGCGGTCAGCCTCGACGGACGCACGGTCGCTCTCATCGTGGGGAACCAGATCGCGCTGGCGCCGCTCGAAGACCTCTCCTCGCGACGGGCCATCTACACCCAACTGCCGCCGGCGATCGGCCCCGGCGCGTTCTCCGACGACGGCCGGCGGCTGGCTGTCCCGTGCTTCGTGCCCGGCGGCGGCCCCGCCGTCCTGCTCTACGACCAGGACCTCCAGCGGTGGGATACCGTGATCGTCGGCAGTCCGGGCTTCTCGATGGGGCCCGCGTTCTCTCCTGATGGAGCGCAGCTCGTGGGCATCGGCGAGACCGACCTCGGGCTGTTCGTGATCCGCGTGCGCATGAGCGATCTGTACCCGACCACCCAGCCCCTCGGCGCCTCGCGCTTCCTCAACCTGCCGGTGTTCGGCTGGCCGCGTTGGACGCAAGAGCAAGGATTCATGTTCCTGGCGCGGCGCGGACTCACGACCCCGGGGCCCGACACCCTCGCGGTCGAGGCGTTCGATCCCGACAACGCCGAGGGCGGCGCGCGCAGGCTCTTCACCGTGCTCCAGGCGCCCGACTCCGGCGGGCCGGATCTGGTGATCGGCGGCCAGTCCACCTTCTCGCTGTCGCGCGACGGATCGCAGGTCGTCCTGGCGGCATTCCCGGACACGGCGCTCCGGTACCACGGGCTCTGGGCCGCCGCGAAAGGCGGACGGCGCGTTTACCGGGTGCTGGCCGACTCGTCGCAATTCCTGCAGTACCCCCACCTGCTGAACTAGCCCCGCGCGGCGCGGGCGTTCTTCGCGGCCCGCTCCAGCGCGGCCCGCTCCAGTGGCGCGTCCACTCCGGGCCAGAAGCCGCGCTGGTACACCATCCGTCCCGCTACCCAGGCATGATGCACGTCGGCGGCGGTCGCCGAGAGAGCCAGCGCCTCTTCCGGATCGGCCGCTCCGGCGAGCGCCGGCGCGCCCAGCGAGACGGCGACGAGGTCGCCCCATGCGCTCGGCACCAGCATGCCGAGGCCGTCGAGACCCAGCGCCGCCGCGCCGTCCATCGTGACCAGGCGCAGCAGCTCCCGGGGGGTGAGGTCCGTTCCGACCGCGGCCACTCGGGCCTCGTGGAACAGGTCGACCCCGCCGCCCGCCGTCACGGAATCAGTGCCCAATCCGACCGTCACCTTGAGCGTCCGCATGAGGGCGAGGTCGGCACGGCCATGACCGAGGACCGCGTTCGACCACGGGCAGTGGGCGACCGCGGCGCCATGCCGAGCCAGGTAGCGGAAATCCTCCTCGCCGGCCGTGACGCAGTGGATGAGCAGGGGACGGAGCTCCATGAGCCCCGAGCGCGCGACCCACGCGACCGGACTGCATTGCTGCGGCCCGACCACGATGCCGCGGGCGCGCAGGGCTTCGGCGAAGGGGCCTTCGCCCCGCTCCACGAAAAGGGATTCGTCGGGCGACTCCGCGACGTGCATTGCGACCTTGCAGCCGCGGGCGCGCGCGAAAGCGGCGACGTTGCGGAGCAGGACGGTGGAGACGGTGTAGGGTGCGTGGGGCGAGACACCGACCTCGACGCGGGCCGACGTGAAGGGCCAGAGCCGGTCGAGCGCGCGCTCCAGCTCGGCCAGCGCCGCCTCGCACTGCGCAGGATCGGGCCCGAACACCTCCTGGTAGGCGACGCCGCGCGCGCCGAGCTCCGCCAGGGCGATCGCGGCCTCACCGGAGGAGCCGGTGTCGCCGGTCGTCGTGATGCCCGCCGCGAAGCTCTCGAGCACGCCCCATCGGGCGGAAGCGCGGAAGTCGGCCGCGGTGAGGGCTTCCTTGATCCCTCTGACCGACGCGATCCACCGGGAGAACGGCCGGTCGCGAACCAGCCCGCGCAGCGCGGTCAGCTCGAGATGCGCGTGGGTGTTCACCAGCCCGGGCATCAGGACCGCGTCGCCTAACTGCCACTCCTCGACCTCTGAGGGACGGGGGACCTCCGCGTCCCGGCCGACGGCCGCGATGCGGCCGTCCTCGCCGACGAGCACGGCGCCGCCTTCGATCGGCGGCACCACCATCGGCAGCACCCAGCGCGCACTGAGACGGATGGCCGGCACGAAGCTAGTGGCCGCCCGGCGGGCGCGGTGGGGGCCTGACGTCGTCGCCACGGGGCGCGGACAGGGCGGGTGCACCCGGTCCCGGGTGCAGCGGGCATGACTCGACCGGCGCCGCGCCGGGCGAGAACACCTCCCACCGGCGAGAGCGAGCAGGACAGTTCGGCGTCGCGAGCTTCCCGGACTCCACGTCTATCTCGCGGGTCACGACTCCGGTCGGGCGGGACCACTCGCCGGGGTTGGGTCGGCGCTCGTACACCTCGCGCATGAACGCCGTCCACGCCGGCGCCGCGAGCCGGCCGCCCTGGGCGCCGGGCTTGATGGTCTGCGGGCGGTCGAACCCCATCCAGAATCCCGCGACCAGCTCCCTCGTGAACCCGACGAACCAGACATCGGTGTAGTCGTTCGTGGTGCCGGTCTTGCCCCCGGCGGGGACGGTGAAGCCCGCGCCGCGGACCGCGGACATCGCGGTGCCGCCACGGACCACGTCGCGCAGCATGTCGGTCAGCACGAACGCCTGATCGGGTGACATGACGCGCTGGCGCCGGATCTGCGGCTGCCAGAGGACGGTGCCTTCGGCGTCCTCCACGCGGCGGATGCCGATCGGCGAGGCGCGCACGCCCAGCGAGGCGGGAGCGGTGAAGGCCGAGACCAGCTCCAGCGCCAGTACGTCCGCCGACCCGATGAAGATCGAGGGGACGGCGGGCACGGGAGTCGTGATTCCGTAGCGCCGCGCCTCGTCCACGACCGTCTCCACTCCCAGCTCCAAGCCGAGACGGATCGCGACCAGGTTGACGGACGACGCGAGCCCGCGCCGCAACGTCATCGGGCCGTGGAATTCGCCCACTTCGAAGTTCTGCGGTTCCCAGACCGTGCCGTCGCTCATGGGGAGCGAGATGGGCGCGTCATCGAGCATCTCGTTAGGCGAATGGCCGGTGCGGATGGCGGCGGAGTACACGAAGAGTTTGAAGGTGGAGCCGGCCTGGCGCATCGCCTGCGTGGCGCGATTGAACTTCGAGTCGTCGAAGTCGCGCCCGCCCACCATGGCGCGGATCTCGCCGGTCTCGGCATCCATCGCGATCATCGCGCCCTGGAGGTAGGGCGTGGTGCCGGAGCGCGGCCCGTCGCCGTGGTCGGGGCTCGAGGCCAGGTACTGCGCGAAGGTCCGGTGGGGGAACCGGCCGTACGCGCCGTTCTCTATCGCCTCGATCTGCCCCTCGAGAGCGCGCTCGGCGGCCTGCTGCATGTCTATGTCCAGCGTGGTGTAGACGCGGAGGCCCTTCTCGTACAGGTCGCGGCCGAAGCGCGCATCGAGCGTTTGCCGGAGCCACTCGACGAAGTACGGCGCCAGCTCGCCATAGTCCTGGCGCGCCGAGAGGCCCAGCGGGTAGGCCTTCGCCTCCTCGGCCTGCTCGGCGGTGAGGTAACCCTGCCGGCGCATCAGCTCGATGACCAGGTTGCGCCGCCGCACCGCGCGCGCCGGGTAGCGGCGCGGGTTGTAGCTCTCCGGCCGCTGCGGCAGCGCGGCCAGGAGCGCCGACTCCGCGATGTTGAGGTCCCGGGCCGACTTCCCGAAGTAGCGAAGCGCGGCGGTCTCTACGCCGTAGGCGCCGTTGCCGAGGTAGATCTGGTTGAGGTAGAGCTCCAGGATGCGGTCCTTGGTGTAGGTCTGCTCCAGCTCCCGCGCTACCCAGACTTCCTTGAGCTTGCGGCTGAGCTTCTTCTCCCGGGTGATGCGATCGGGGAAGACGTTACGCGCCAGCTGCATCGTGATGGTCGAGAAGCCCTGCCCCCACGACAGTGAGAAGACGTTGGCGCGCACCGCGCCGAAGACGCGCGAGTAGTCGATGCCGTGGTGCTGGTAGAAGCGCTTGTCCTCGACGGCGATGAACGCCGCCTTGAGATGCCGCGGCATGTCGGCGAGGCGGATGAGGGTGCGGCGCTCAAGGCCCAGCTCGGTGATGAGGCGGCCGTCCACCGCGTACACCTTCGAGGTCTGCTGGGGCCTATAGTCGTCGAGGATGGCGATGGAGGGGCACGCGCGGCCGGCGCAGACCCGGGTCCAGCTGCCGTAGACGATGCCGACCCCGAACCCGAAGACGAGCAGCAGCACGAACACCGTGCGACGCGCCCGATCGGGGGTGAAGAAGCGCGTGATGCCGCGCTGCTTCGGCTGTTTCGGTTGTTCGGCCATAGCCGTGGCAAGTTAGCCGGGGGTCCGAGTGCCTGCCAGCGGCGGCGGCCGCAAGAATCCGCACCGCAACGCCTCGATTCCGCACCGTTGGTTCGCTCGTACCACACTACCATTGGACCCCCAGTGGCATCGCAGGCGGCTCTGGCACAGGCGGAGCGGCGCCGCTAGGCCCGGCGCTTGACTCGGGAGTCCAAGCACGTATACTACATCTATGGATACGTATACGGCGTTGCCATGAAGACCAAAGTCACGGTCACCATCGAGCGGGACCTCGTGCCGAGGGCGAAGCGCTACGCCCGGGCGCGGGGCGTCTCCCTGTCCCACCTCATTGAGGTCGCCCTGCGCGAGATGAGCGCCGGCGAGAGTACGTCCTTCGCGCAGCGGTGGCGGGGCAAGTTCCGGCCGGCCTCGCGCACCGGCGAACGGTACCGGGCACTGGCCGCCAAGTACCTGTGATCATTCTGCTGGACACCGATGTCCTCATTGACGTTGCCCTGGACCGCGCCCCGCATGCCGAAGCCGCGGCGAGCCTGCTCGATGCCGTCGAGCGCCGGCCAGGGTCCGGGTACGTAGCGTGGCACACGATCGCCAACTTCTACTACCTGGTGGCGCCGTCGCGCGGCGGCCAGGCGACGCGGGCTTTCGTGCTCGACCTGTTGCGGTTCGTGGAGGTCGCCCCCACCGTGACCGACAGCTTGCGGAAGGCGGCCAGACTCGAGATGAAAGACTTCGAGGACGCGATGCAGGTTGCCGCCGCCGAGGCGTGCGGCGCCGAGGTCATCGCCACGCGAAACATCCGCGACTATGCGAAGGCGCCGATCAGGGTGACCACGCCGCGCGCGCTGTTGGCCGAGCTGGCCTAGGCTCGCACCGGCAAGCAGGCCGTCGTAGTATTCGCGCATCCTCTCAGGGGACGCATTACGGAACTCCCGAGTCGTCTTCGTGCCGCGCTGGCCGGCCGCTACGCGATCGAGCGCGAGCTTGGCCGCGGCGGCATGGCCACGGTCTTCCTCGCCGAAGACGTCAAGCACCACCGCCCCGTCGCCATCAAGCTCCTCTCGCCCGAGCTCGCCGCCGCCTTGGGCGCCGAGCGGTTCCTGCGCGAGATCGAGATCGCCGCGCGACTGCACCATCCGCACATCCTCCCGCTCTACGACTCGGGCGAGGCTGACGGCCTGCTCTACTACGTCATGCCTTACGCCGAGGGCGAGTCGCTGCGCGACCGGCTGGAGCGCGAGAAGCAGCTTCCGCTCGATGATGCGCTCCAGATCGCGCGCGAGGTGGCCGACGCCTTGAGCTATGCGCACAGCCACGACGTGGTGCACCGGGACATCAAGCCCGAGAACATCCTGCTGGAGTCGGGGCACGCGGTGGTGGCGGACTTCGGGATCGCGCGGGCGATAACGGCAGCGGGCGGGGAGACGCTGACGGGCACGGGGATGGCGATCGGGACGCCGGCCTACATGAGCCCGGAGCAGGCGGCGGGGAGCAAGGACCTGGACGGCCGGAGCGACTTGTACTCGTTAGGCTGCGTGCTGTACGAGATGCTGGCCGGCCAGCCGCCGTTCACGGGACCGACGGTGGAGAGCGTGGTACATCAGCACCTCACGATGGACCCACATCCGATCACGAGCCTGCGGCCCGCGGTGCCGGCCGAGGTGGCGGCGGCCTTGAGCCGGGCGCTGGCCAAGACGCCGGCTGACCGGTTCAACCCGGTGGCGCTGTTCGCCGAGTCGCTGGGCGCGGTCCCGGCAGCGCGAACTGCGCCTCAGGGCGCTGCTCGCGTCTCCCGGCGCAGGATCTGGGCTGTAGCCGCCGGCCTGGTCGCGGTCGGCTTGGTTGCGCTCGTAGGTGCAGTCGCCATGCTCGGCGCGCGCGGGCGTTCGGCGCGGGTCCGCGAGACACTGGCGGCCGCCACGGCGGCGGCCGCGGCGCACCGGTTCGACGACGTATACGAGCGGCTGAGCGTGGCCGGTCTCGACGTCACGGACCGCCGCCTTGCGGGTCTCCTTCCCGCGGCCGCGGGCACCGTGTCCATCACCACCGACCCGGCCGGCGCCACAGTGGAGGCGATCCGCGTCCACCCGATCGCCGGCTTCGAGGCGCGGCCGCCGCTCAACCTCGGACGCACCCCGATCACGACCCGGGCGCTCGTCGCCGGCGACTACCTCATCAAGCTCCGTGGCGAAGGACGGCAGGTGTTGAGCCTCATCGTCACCATCGACGTCGGCACGGTGCGTCGCATCGTCCGGGGCCTCGTGCCTGCGGCTGACACCGCGCTGGCCGGCATGGTGCTCGTGGATTCCGGCACCACCGCGGCGGTCCCGACGCCGGGCCCCGTGCCGTCGTTCCTCATCGGCCGTCACGAAGTCACCAACTCGCAATTCCGCGCTTTTGCCGCGTCTGGAGCGTATCGCGACTCCTCGTTCTGGCCTGACGTCATGCTGGTCGGCGGTCGGCGCGTTCCACGAGATGCGGCACTGCGTGAGTTCGTCGATCGCACCGGCCGACCAGGCCCGCGCCTGTGGTCCGGCGGCACGTTCCCAGAGGGCGAGGCCGATCACCCCGTGGTGGGAGTATCATGGTACGAGGCGGCGGCCTACGCACGGTGGGCGCACCAGACGCTCCCGAAAATGGCCCAGTGGTACCGTGCCGCCGTTGGCGACGGAGACGGCGTCTATCCGTGGGGAAACGACGCCGTGACGGCGGAAGCCCGGGCCAACTTCGGCTTCGCCGGCAGCCGGCCAGTGGGTTCGTTCCCGCTCGGCGTGAGCCCCTTCGGATGCGACGACATGGCCGGTAACGCCAGGGAATGGCTGGCCGACTCCACGCCACGGGACCAACGGCTCGTGGCGGGCGGATCGTGGCAGGATCCACCATACATGTTCGAGCCGGGCCACGCCGAGGCGTTCGACCCGGGGTACAGCAGCGCCGCCATCGGCTTCCGCGTGGCCGTGGCGGCTGGCGCGACTCCCAAGCGAGGCAGTGACCGATGACGAAGACAATAGTGCTCGCGCTGGTGGCGGCGACGCTGCTTTCAGGGCGAGCGTCCGGCCAGGTCGCGCCGACCGGGGACGCCTGGCTCAGGCGGCCGGTGGACGACCGCACCTTCCGCACCTACCTGGAGTTCTTCGGCTACGACCAGCGACTGCCGTTCGACACCGACGCCGGGGATACGGTGCAGCTCGGCGGCGCACGGCGCGAGCACGTTTCGTTCCGGAGCACGGCAGGGACCCGCGTCACCGCTTTCTACTACCGCGCGGCGGAGGGCGGACGCCTCGGGTCGGGTGTCGTCCTGCTCCACGGCGGCGGTGCGGGGGGAAAGGATGGGGCCGGTGTCAGGTTCATCGCGGAGCTGATCGCCCGGGCGGGCATCGACGTCCTCTCAATTGACATGCCGCACTATGGCGAGCGGAGTGACGGCCTCTTCACGACGTTCGCGGAAGCCGAGAAGCACGACCGCCTTTACAATCAGCCGCCCGCCTACCTCGCCTGGGTCACCCAGATCGTTAAGGACGTGGGGCGATCCGTAGACTGGCTGGTCGCCGAGCGTGGAGTGGACGCCAGGCGGATCGGGATCGTCGGCGTGAGCCGTGGCGCCGTGCTGGCCTCCATCGCGGGCGGCGCGGACCGCCGGCTCGCCGCCGTCGTGTTGTCCTACGGCGGCCACTTCGACGCTATGGAGAACGGGCACCTGCCGGCGGCTTGCCCGGCCAACTACATCGGGCGGATCAGCCCGCGACCACTCCTCATGATCAACGGCACGCAGGACAACGACTTCGTGCGCGCCGCGTCCGTGGAACCGCTGTACCGTCTGGCGCGGTCTCCACGCGAGATCGTGTGGGAGGAGGCCGGCCATCGGGGGGTACCCTCCCCCGAGCACCAGGGAGCGATGCTGGAGTGGCTGCGGGAGCACCTGCGGTAGGCTGACAGACGCAGCGGCGGCCTGCCGGTGACGAAGGAGCGACTAGATCTCCCACGGGCACCAACTTGCGTGCAACGCCCCGGCTCCGCTAGCGTACGCCGCCATGCCCGACTTTCCGCCTCTCAACGAGCAGATGGACGCGATCCGACGCGGCTCGGTCGAAGTCATTCCCGAAGACCTGCTCGCGAAGAAGATCGAGCGCTCGCTCAACACCGGCGAGCCGCTGGTCGTGAAGCAGGGCTTCGACCCCACGCGCCCGCACCTGCACCTCGGCTACATGGTGTCGATACGAAAGCTCCGAACGTTTCAGGACCTGGGGCACCGCGTCGTTTTCCTAATAGGCGACTTCACCGCGCTGGTGGGCGACCCCAGCGGCCGCAGCGAGACCCGGCCCCGGCTCACCGAAGAAGAGGTGCAGCAGAACGCGGCGACTTACCGCGAGCAGGTGTTCAAGGTGCTCGACCCGAAGCACACGATCCTCGACCGGAACAGCCGTTGGCACGGCGAGCTGAAGCTCACGGACGTGCTGACCCTCGCGGCGCACTACACGCTGGCGCGCCTGCTGGAGCGCGACGATTTCGCCAAGCGGTTCGACGCTCGAACGCCGATCTCGATCCTCGAGCTGCTCTATCCGCTGCTACAGGGGTACGACTCGGTCGCGCTGAAGTCGGACGTGGAAGTGGGAGGCACGGACCAGAAGTTCAACCTCCTGGTCGGGCGCACCCTGATGGAGCGCTACGGGCTGGAGCCGCAGGTGTGCGTGATAATGCCGCTGCTGCGCGGCACCGACGGCGAGCGCAAGATGTCGCAGAGCTACGACAACTTCATCGGCATCACCGAGACGCCGGAAGACCAGTACGGGAAGACGATGTCCATCCCGGACACCCTGCTCGCGGAGTGGACCACACTCGTCTCCTCGCTAGGCGCGCCCGACCTGCCGGCCGCGCTCGAGAAGTGCCGGAAGAAGCCGTACGAGGCCAAGCGCCGGCTCGCACGCGACATCGTGACGCAGTTCCACGGCGCGGAAGCGGCGGAGCGGGCCTCGGCGCACTTCGACAAGCTGTTCAAGGCGAAGGAGGCGCCGACGGAGCGGCCGCGCTTCACGCACGCGCCGGCGAGCCTTGCCGTCGTACTCAAGGACATCGGCTTCGCGAAATCGATATCCGAGGCGCGGCGGATGGTCACGCAGGGAGGAGTGCAGATCGACGGCGCGAAGGTGGCGGGCGCGAACACCGAGTTGATGGCGGGGGCCTACGTCGTGAAGTATGGTAAGCTGAAGTTCGCGGACGTCGTTATTGAATGAAGCGTGATAGGAGCAGTTTATCGCCTGACACTCATCACCGTTTCCAACACATCCACCACCTTCTCCATCTCGTCAATCGTATTGTAGCAGTGTGGGCTGAGCCGAATCGCCCCCTCCCGGAAGGCGCAGATCACTCCCGCCTGCTTGAGCCTCCGATGCGCTTCGCGCGCATCCTCGGGCGCCACGCACACGATCCCCGACCGGTGGAGGTCGTCGGCCGGTGAGACGATGCGCACCCCGCGGCGGCGCGACCACTCCAGCACCGGCTCCGCCAGCGAGCGCACGTACCCGCCGATCGCGTCGACGCCCAGCTCCATCAGCAGCCCCAGGGACGTCGCCATGCCGAGCTGGTCCTGGAAGGCGACGGTGTGCACCTCGAAGCGTCGCGCGTCGTCGCGAAGCCGGTCGCCGTAGTTCACCAGGTTGGTGAAGTCCTCGGTCCCCTCGAACGCCATCCACCCCACGCTCGCGGGCTCCACCGTGGGGATCAGCTCGCGCCGCACGTAGCAGAAACCGGAGCCCCACGGCGAGAGCAACCACTTCTGCCCGCCGCAGGCAAGCACGTCCACCGGCGTCTCGCGCACGTCGAGCGGCGAGTTGCCAAGTCCCTGTATCGCGTCCACGACCAGGTACGCGCCGTTGGCGCGGCACGCCGCCGAAAGGCGCGCGAGGTCGGCCCTGAAACCGTTGCTGAACTGCACGAACGACACCGCGAGCACGCGCACCCTGGGGTCGCTCAGGCGCTCGACGAGGTAGTCCTCGTCGGGGAACCCCTCGGCGTTGACGGGCGCGAGCTCGACCTCGACGCCACGTTTCCGGAGCGCCAGCCACGGATACACGTTGGCCGGGAACTCGCGGTCGCTGAGCAGCACGGTCTCGCCGCGCGCCAGCGGCAGCGCTCCCGCGGCGACGTTGATCCCGTACGTCGTGTTGGGCCCGAGCGCGATCTCTTCCGGCGTCGCGTTGATGAGCCGGGCCGCGGCCGCGCGCGCTGAAGCGAGATGGGCCATGAGCTCGCGGTCGGGCAACAGGTGTGGCGCGGTGCGCTTGGCGTTGAACGCCTCGAGCGCGAGGCGGGTGCGCTCGGGGATCGGTCCGACGGATGCGTTGTTGAGGTAGGTGGTCGCCGCGGTCCAGGGGAACTCGCGGTCGCGCAGCTCCCGTACGAGTTCGCGCAGCCGCGGCGCGGCGGCGACGTGCGTCATGGGCGGAGTGGCGCTGGCATGGTGACCGCCGCTACGTTAACCCCCGATGCGATGGCACGGCAAGCGGCGGTGAATCCCACCTGGCGTTTCGGTCTCGTCCTGGGCGGCGGCGGCATGCGCGGTCTCGCGCACGTGGGTGTGCTGCGCGCGCTCGAGGAGCGCGGCTGGATCCCCGCCGAGATCGTCGGCACCAGCATCGGGTCGCTGCTGGGAGCGGTCTGGGCCACCGGCCGGTACACCATCGCCGAGATGGAGCAGATCTCGCTCGATCTCACCCGTCGCGACATCTTCCAGATCGCGCACGGCGACATGGCGTTCAAGCGGATGCGCTCGCCCGCCCTCTACCGTTCCGAGCCCCTCGCCGCGCTCATCCAGCGCCTCGTCGGAGACGTGAAGTTCCGGGAGCTCAAGCGTACCCTCATCATCAATTCCGTCGACATCAACAGCGGCACCCAGATGTTCTGGGGGCTGCCGGGCCTCGGGGACATGCGGGTGGCGGACGCGGTGTTCGCCTCGTGCGCGCTGCCCGGGTTCTTCGCGCCCCACGAGATCGGCGGCCGCTTCTACGTGGACGGCGCGATCGTGGACAACCTTCCGGTGCGCATCGCCGCGGCGCGCGGCATGGACGCGGTGGTGGCGGTGAACGTGGGGGCGTCGAGCCTCCTTCGCGCCGACACGCAGGAGGCGGGGTTCGCGGCGGTCTACGCGCGCGGCTCCGAGATCGTATTCCAGCAGGCGATGGAGTGGCACCTGCGCTCCTGGGCCAAGCCACCGTTGCTCCTGGTGCAGCCCAGCGTGCAGCAACTTCCCATGATGTCTTTCGACCACACGCGCGAGTTGATGGACGAGGGTCACCGCGCGACGCGGGTGGCGCTCGAGCGGACGGGGAACGCGATCCAGGCCGCGACCGAGGGGATCTTCCCCCGGCGGCTGGTGCAGATCCGCGTCAACGAGGAGCGGTGCATAGGCTGCGGCGCCTGCCTCAGCTACTCGGCGCCCGGGATGTTCAGGATGGAGAATGGGAAGGCAGTCGGGCCCGATGGCCCGTGCGAGTGGTCGCCGATAGACGGCGACGTGATCCGGCACTGCCCGACCTTCGCGATCACGGCGCGGCCCGTGCCGGCCGCCTCGCCATCCGCCTAACTGACCCTCCGCCGCGGGCCCCGGTCCGTGCGCGTCGTGTCTATCCATAGACTGTCCGGGATGCCGGGAGGCGCCCGGCCCGCCGCGTGACAGTTGTCGCACGAGAGACCGGCCTCGAGAACGTGCCCGGCGTGGGTCAGAGGCCTTCCCGAAACAGTATCGCCTCCCGCCCGCGCCTCCTCGATCCCGTAGTGACAGTAGGTACAGCCGCCGTCGGCGACCGGGGGCCCCAGCTCCGGCCGCGGCGGTGGGGTGCGCGACGCCAGCTGGTACGCCTCCACGGTCAGAGCGAGGGCGCGCCGCATCACCTGGTCCACCACCGGCAGGTTGTGCATCGGCCCCGCGCGGTCCACGAACGCGAGCTGGCTTCCTGCCTGACGGAGCCTGACCTTCGCGGCGCGGGGGGCCGCGCTGTCGCCGAGCGCCGCTTCCGCGTCGCGCAAATAGCCGCTCACCCAATCGCGCCGACGCGCGTATCCGCGACGCCACCTTTGCAGGATGCCGCTCCATTCGCCGCCGTGGCAGCCGGTGCACGCCGCGGGCGTGGTGCGCAACGACCGTCCGGGGCGGGGCGGCGCCTGGCCCGGCGCCGCGTGACAGGAGCGGCAGGTGACCCCGGCCATGAACATCGAGTTGGGGCGGAGCTCCTCGCCCGGCATCAGGCCGAGCATGAGTCGCTGCTGCTCCGAGTGCACGCTTTCATGGCAGTCGGCGCAGGCCGCGGTCCGCGACGTGTCGGCGGGGATGGGCCGCCGGTGCCGGGACGCGTGACAGTCCAGGCACCGTAGCACGATGGACGAGCTCATCGCGACCACCCGGTGCGCCGGCTGCGTGTGGCAGGCCCGGCAGGCGAAGTCACCGTGCGTGGTGTGCGCCCGCGCGGCGTTGATCGTCGTATCGATCGTCTCGGCCGGGCGGGCGCGGTCACCCCGGTGGCAGTCGGTGCAACGCGCGACAGCTACCGCCGTATCGCCCTCCACGAGCTGGTAGTGGCAGCGCGTGCACGGCACCTGGGCGCTCTGAAGCGAGGGATGTGGCAGCTGCAGGCCCTGGCTGGTCTGCCGCGTGTGTCGAGGAGCTGGGTGGCAGCCGGCGCAGCCGGTGTCGCTGCGCCCGGCGATTTGCGTGAAGTGGCACAGCACGCAGGCCGACGCGTCCGCGGCGAGAGACATCGAGTCCGGCGCGTGAGAGTGGCAGGCCGCGCACGGGACGACGCGGCCGTCGCCCGCCGGGTGGCTGTCGTGCGCGAACTCCACCATCGCCACGCGCGCCCGCGCCGGGCCGCCGGTCGGGTGGCAGCGCTGCGTGGAGCAAGCCCCGTCCGGCACACCGACGCGCCCGGCCTCCACGGCGCCCTCCCGGTGGCAGCCGAGACACGCCACGCGCTGGTGCGCGAGTCGCCGTGCCCCGCCCTCCTCGCGCCCACAGCCGCAGAGCGCGGCGACCAACCCGACGGCGACGCCCAAGCGCCCTACTAGCACAGCGTTCCCCAGAGCACGAGGCCGATCAGGAGGAGGCCGACACCGAGGAGCAGCAAGCCGCTCACGGCCGCGACCATGTTCATCCATCCGGGCGGCGGCGGAGCCGCCTCGTCGATGATCGCCCGGCGGCTGGGTTCCTTCCCTTCCACCTTAGCCCGCAACGCCCCGGCGATCAGCGGATGCTCCTCCTCCATGTACCGGAGCGAGGCGCGGCCAGTGAACATGACCGCGTCGAGCGGCCACTTGTCGGGCCGGAGATGGACGTTGAAGAAGTGGATGATGAAGATGAAGGCGGTCGCGATCATCGCCTCGTACGAGTGGATGATGATGGCGACGTTGAACACGATGCCGGGGAAGATCCGCGCGAAGAACACCGGCTGCCAGAGCACGATGCCGGTCGCGCTGATGATGCCGACGCCCCACAGCTCCGCGAAGTAGTCGAACTTCTCCAGGTAGCTATACCGGCCGAACTGCGGCTTCGGCCCGCGCCCGAAGAACCACTTCACCATCGCCACCGCATCGCGCGCGTCCTGCCACCGGAAGGCGATCGACTCGGATCCGAGCAGCAGGCCGCGCTTGTCCCGCGCCCTCCACACCCGGTACGCCAGGTACGCCGCGTAGAGCCCGAAGTAACCGAAGACCATCACGCCGGCAACGCGATGGATCCGACCCGCGAGTATCCCGCCGCCCAACAGCCGTGCCAGCGCCGGCGCCCACGCGGTGCAGCTGTACCTCAGGGGCAGCCCGGTGAGGACCAGCAGGTAGAAGCTGGCCACGATCAGCGCGTGGATGACCCGGAAGACGAGGTTGAAACGCCACACGTAGGGTGGGCCGCCCCGCAACGCGGCGTCAAGCGGTTCGGCCGGCGCCGCGTGCGCCGCCGCGGGTTGCCGCCGCCGGTCGATCATCGTGCGCGCGTACCACAGGGCCGCGTGCGTACCCCACCCGATCATCGTGCCGTACAGCACGACGTTCATGAAGAACCAGATGTAGAAGATCCCCGGGTTCTGCGCGCGGCTCCTGGGGTTGGCGTGGGGCCGATACCCGGCGAACCCTCCGCTCGCGCCCTCGTGGCAGTGCCGGCAAGTCGCGATCCGGTTCCCGGCGGAGACGGTCGAGGCCGGGTCCGTCGTCCGGAACACGGCATGCGCCGTGTGGCAGTCGGCGCACTCGGCGGCCCGAACGGAGCCCAGGGCCGCGGCCTGGCCGTGATAGGTGTCGCGGAAGGTCGAGCCATACTCCTCGTGGCACCGCGTGCACGCGAGCGTCGACGCGAACCGCCAGGTGGGATCGCTGGCGCGACGGATCCCGTGCTCGCCGTGGCAGGAGATGCAGGTCGCCGCGGTGTCGGCGCCGATCGGCTCCACCCCCGAAGCCTGGCGCGCCGCGGTGCGCCCGTGGACGTCGCCCCAGTACGTCGCGCTCTCCTTCGTGTGGCACGCGCTGCACGCGCGGGCGAGCGCCAGGTCGATCTTCCGCGTGGCCTCATCGGGCACGGGACGCATGTCGTGCGTGCCGTGGCAGCGGGTGCACGCGATCGAGTCCCCGTGCACGTCGCGGGCGGCGCTCCGCACCTGCCCCGGGTGGCAGCGCCGGCACGCCTCGCGCATGTGCGCGCGGCCGGCGGCCGTCGGCAGGAAGCCGGACCGCGCGACGTCGTGCCCGCCGTGGCAAGCGACGCAGGTCGCGGCCGGCGCGTCCCCGCGCGCCCTGGCATGGACCCCCGCCCGCCAGCGGGAGTCCTGTTCGGCGTGGCAGCGACCGCACACCACCCGCAGCGCCGCCGCCGGCTGGTGCGGATAGCGCTCGACGCCGGTGTGGCAGGCGGCGCACGCCACGCTCGCGTGCGGCCCGCCCGAGAGCGCGGCGCGCGTCACGACGAGGCCCGCTCCGACGTTCCGATCGGAGGCCGCCCCGAGCAGGAACTCCCGGCTCGCGTGGCAGCGCTCGCACTCGGGGGACCGCTGGGCGCGCGCGGGCCGGGCCGGGAGGGCGGCGAACACGGCGGCGAGCGCGGTGACGACCGAGGTGCGCGCTAGCATAGTTGCACCCACATGATCATGCCGACGATGACCAGTCCGACGGCGAGAGCCAGCAGGCCCAGAGTCGCAGCCGCGATCGTCATCCAGCGCGGCGGCGGCGGCGCCGGCGCGTCGGGGACGGCGCGAGGGCTGACCGGACGCGAGGCCAGGTCACCCCAGGTTTCGGCGGTGAGCGGGTGATCCGCCTCGAGTGACTCCGCCGTGGCGCGGCCGGTGAACATCACGCCGTCCAGCGGGAACTTGTCCGGCCTGAGGTGCACGTTGAAGAAGTGGATGAGGAACATGAAGCCGGCGGCGAGCATCGCCTCCTCGGAGTGGATGACCGCCGCGACGTTGAACGCCCAGCCGGGCAGGATCCTCGTGAAGATGCCCGGGAACCAGCGGATCAGTCCCGTGCCACCTAGCAGCACGATCCCCCAGAACGCGCCGAAGTAGTGGAACTTCTCGTTGTAGCCGTACCGGCCGAAGCGCGGATACGGCGCCCTGCCGAAGAACCACTTGAACATCTGCACGAAGTCGCGGAAGTCCTGGGGCTGCGGGACCACCGAGTCGGGACCCCACAACATCGCCCGCCGGTTGGTGGAGCGCAGGAGCAGCACCGTGGTGTAGACGACGTGCGCGGTGAAGTACAGCACGGTGACGGCGCCGGCGCCGCGGTGCACCAGGCCGGCGACACGGGTGCCGCCGAGGAGGCGCATCATGTCCACCGCCCACACCGCGCACGAGAAGCGGAGCGGCAGGCCGGTGATGACGAGCGCGAAGAAGCTGACGACCGAGACGCCGTGCACCAGGCGATGGAAGAGCTTGAAGCGCCAGACGTACGGCCCTTTCCCCCGGTCGGCGCTGTCCATGGGCGTGCGCTCCTTCGGCCGCGGGGGCAACCCCAGCGCCTTCCGCCGCCGCCGCTCGGCCCACCGGATCTCAAGCAGCCGCGCCAGCCACAGCACGGTGTGCAGCCCGAACACCGCGAACACCGAGAAGAGCAGCACGTTCATCAACAGCCATGCGGCGAAGACCGGCGGGCTGTCGGAGGGATCGCGGGCACGGACGTGGGCCCGGTAGGAGACGAAGCTGGGCCGCGCGGCCGACCCGTGGCACGCGGCGCAAGTCTCTACCCTCCGCCCGGCGGACGTGGACGCGCGGGGATCGCTGGAGGGGAAGATCTCGTGAGAGCCGTGGCAGTCCACGCAGCGCGCAGCGCGGTAGTAGCCGACGCGCGTCGCGCGTCCGTGGTAGGTGTCGGCGTAGGACTCCCCCTCGCGCCGGTGGCAGGCCCCGCACCGCTCGACCAGGGCCACTTCGCGATCGAGGGCGTGTGCAGGCTTCATTCCGTGGCCGCCGTGGCAGGCAACGCAGGTGGCAGCGGTGTCGGCGTGAAGCGGGGCCGCTCCCGCGACCTGCGCGCGCGCCGCGATCCCGTGGACGTCGCGGAACGCGACCGTCGCCACCGAGTCGTGGCAGCCCGCGCACCGCTCCGAGATGGCGATGGGGACGCCGCGCGTGGCAGGATCGCGCACCGGCTGGATCATGTGTGCCCCGTGGCACGTGGCGCAGCTCACCCGGTCCTTGTGCACGTCGCCCGGCGGGAAGGGCCGGTCCGCGTGACACGCCACGCAGCGCGCCGAGAGCGCTATCGCGCCCGCGCCGCGCTCGAGCTCCCGGCTTGGTCGCACGTCGTGCGTGCCGTGACAGCTCGCGCATCCCGCCTCCTCCCGGCCGCGGCGGCCCCCGTGGGGACCGGCCCGCCACAGCGAATCCGCCTCGGTGTGGCACGTCCCGCACGGCACCACCGCGCGCCCTTCCTCCGGGTGCGGCAGGAGGCCGGGGATGGGGTGGCAGCGCACGCAGGGCACGGACGCGTGGACGGTGCCGCTCAGCTCGTCGCGCGAAACGAAGAGCGAGTCGGCATGGTAGCCGGCCGGCGCCCGCCGGTGGAGGAACTCGCGGTCGGCGTGGCAGATCTCGCACTGCGCGCTCGTCCGCCGCTCCGCGGCCGTCTGCGCCCGGAGGAGCGGCGCCACGGCAAGCAAGGCGGCCGCGAGAAGGCCGTACCGTTTCATCCGGGTGCGCACCTGATGCCGGCTGATGCCGAGCGCCTCCGCGGCGCGGGACTGGTTGCCTCGGGCGTGCTCGAGCGCCGCGACGAGGAGCCGGCGCTCGACCTCCTCCAGCGTCGTCCCGCCAGAGACGGCGGCGCTTGCCTGCGGCGCCGCCAGCTCGGGCGGCAGCTCACGGGTGCCGAGCGTCTCGCCGTCGGCGAGGAGCACCGCGCGCTCGATGACGTTCTTGAGCTCCCGCACGTTGCCGGGCCAGGGATAGCGGGCCAGCACGGCCAGTGCGCCCGGCTCGACCCCGCGCACTCTCTTGCCGAGCTCGCGGTTGAACTGGGCCACGAAGTGCTTGGCCAGCGGCTCGATGTCCTCGGGTCGCTCGCGCAGCGGCGGCATGGTGATGGGGATGACCCGCAGCCGGTAGAAGAGGTCGGCGCGGAACCGTCCGGCATCGACCTCCTCGGCGAGCGACCGGTTGGTGGCGGCCATGATCCGCACGTCCACCTTCAGATCGCGGGTGGCGCCGAGGCGGCGGAACGTCTTCTCCTCGATGAACCGGAGGAGCTTGGCCTGGACACCCGGGGTCAGCTCGCCGATCTCGTCGAGGAAGAGGGTGCCGCCGTCGGCCATCTCGACCAGTCCGCGCTTGGCCGCGTGGGCGTCGGTGAAAGCGCCGCGCTCGTGCCCGAACAGCTCCGATTCCATGAGCGTCTCGGGGAGCGCGGAGCAGGTCACGTTCATGAACGGCCGCGCGGCCCTCGGGCCGAGCCGGTGTATCGCCTGCGCGATCGCGCCCTTGCCGGTGCCGCTCTCGCCCTCGATCAGTACGGTGGTCGCATCCGCCGCGGCCAGGCGCGCGACCAGCTCGAAGACGCGCTCCATTGCCGGTCCGGTGCCGATCACCGTCGTGCCGGCCAGCGAGCTGCGGTCCCGCAGCGCCGCGACCTCGCGGCGCAGCGCCGTCACCGCCAGCGCCTGCCGCACGGTCGCGACCGCGCGATCCAGCGAGAACGGCTTTTCCAGGAAATCGTGCGCGCCGAGCTTCAGCGCTTCCACGGCCAGGCTGACCGTGGCGTGCGCGGTCATCACGACCCACACGCTGTCGCCGCCGTGCGCCGCCTCGCGGAGCAGATCGAGCCCTTCGCCGTCCGGCAGGCGGAGGTCGAGCAGCACGACATCCGGCGCAGCGGTGTCCAGCCCGGCGCGCGCCTCACGCAGGGTACCGGCGGCCGCCACCTCGATGCCTTCGTGCTGCAACCGCTCGGCGAGCACGCTGCGCAGCAGGGCATCGTCTTCCACGATGAGGAGACGCTCTCCGGCCATCAGGCCTCCGCCATCTCCGCCGCGGCCGCCGCGGCGCGCACCGGGAATCGCAGGTGGAAGACCGTGCCCCGGCCGACCTCGCTCTCGACCCACACGCGACCGCCGTGCGACGCGACCACGCGCGCCACCAGCGCGAGACCGAGGCCGGTACCGTACGGCTTGGTGGAGAAGAAGGGCTTGAGGATGCGGTCGATGTTCTCGGGCGCGATCCCGACTCCCGTGTCAGCCACGTCCACCGCGACATCCTCGCCGCCGGAGCGGGTCGTGACGGTGAGCGTGCCCCCGCCCGGCATGGCTTCGACCGCGTTGACCAGCAGGTTGTGCATCGCCTGCTCCAGCCGCGCCGAGTCACCATCGATGACCGGGACGGCGGGGCCGTAGTCGCGCACCACGGTCACCCGCTCGGACCCCGGCACGCCGGAGAGCCGCACCAGCGCCGCGTCTATCACCTCGTGCAGCTTCGTGGGCTGCGCGTTCAGGCCCACCGGCTTGGCGAGGCTCAGGAGGTCGCGCAGCGTCTGATCGAGCTGCACCAGCTCGAGGTCCACGCGCCGTAGCAGCGCCTTCTCTCCGTCGCTCATCGCATACTCCTGCGCGATCAGCTCGATGGCGCTCTTGATGCCGGCGAGGGGACGCTTGATCTCGTGCCCGACCTCCGCCGCCAGCGCCCCGACCTCCGCGAACCCCGCCTGCTCCACGAGAGTGCGCCCGCGGGTCTGAGCGAGACGCTCGGCCTGCTGCTCCCTGGCGATCAGCGCATCCACCGATGCGCCCAGCCGGCCGAATTCGTCGCGGCGCTCCATTCCCACCCGCGCGCCCTGCTCGCCCGCCCTGGCCCGCGCCAATCCCGCGCGCAGCTGTCCCAGCGGCGCGACAATCTCGCGCTCGAGCATCGCGCCCAGCACCACGGCATAACCGAGCCCTAGCAGTACGGTGAGCACCACGCCGTAGGTGCGTCCCCGACGGATCGTGTCTCCTATTTTCTTCTCGTTGAGCAGGAACTCCAGCGTGGCGCGCCCTCCCGGGCCTCCGACGCCCGAAAGCGCAACCACGGCGCTGACGATGGGCGCGCCGGCACCGCTCACTACCAGCCCTTCGGGCGGAATGTCCCGCGGGTCCGGCAGCGCGGCGCCGATCCTCTTGGCGCCTTCCTCGGCAGGACTGCTGGAGAGGAGAACACGGCCGTCGAACGCGACGATCCGGTAGCCCTCGGCGGGGGGACGGTTGGTGAGCGAATCGAGCCGCTCGCGCACCAGTCCCACCTGTCCGTGAGCCAGAGCGCCCTCGATCGAGGGCCGAATGGCGCGGGCGGCCATCAGCGCGTGGTCCGCGGTGAGGGTGAACTGCTCACGCTCCCAGTAGCGGAACGACAGCAGCGTCGCCGTGCCCAGCACCACGAGCAGGGCGCCCAGCCCGGTCACGAGGACCTTGGCGCGGACCGACAGGTCTTGCAGCCTCATCCACTGTGCGAAAAGGCGCAATCCGCGTGCCGTTAAGCAAGCGGACCGCACCTCAGTGAACCGAGCCGGGGACCTAGATCGCCAGAAGCCCGAGCACCGCGCCGGCAGATGCGTGCGCGGCGATGGCCGTCCCCAGGCCGCGACGCCAGAACAGATATCCGAACAGGACGGCCGGGATGGCCATGCGGGCCACCACGTAGGAGACGGTGACGGCGACGCCCGGAAGGCCGAGGGCCGGAACCATGGGCCAGTGGACCAGCATGTCGGCAAGGGTCGCGACCACCACCGCGACACCCACGGCCCACTCGCGCCGGGGTGGAACGAACCGCATCACCAGGACGAAGGCGACTGTGAAGAGGAAGAGCCTCAGCGCCAGCTCATCGGCGACCGCGTCGGCCACCGCGAGGACGACGGCGCGCGTCACGCCGAGCCGCGAAGCGTCGGTGGGGATGCCGAGCACTCCCTCGCTGAACGGCACCGCCAGGAGCGCCACCACGACGCCCGCCGCGCCCGCCAGTCCCGCGCGCCCGAGCAGGTCACGCCACCCGCGCGCCGGACCGAAGCGGGCGACCGGGAGCAGCGGCCGGACCTTCCGCAGCAGCGCCAGTCCGGTGGTGATGATCGGCCCGTAGAACCAGAAGGTGGCGGCGATCACGAACACGGCCGCCCCGATGCCAGTGAGCCGCACGTCGGTGAACCAGATGGTCGGACGGCGGATCGCCACGGTCACGGCCAGCGCGACGAAGGTGGCGCCGACGAGGAGCGTGCCCGGCACCCGGTCCGGCCAGCGCCGGTAAGCGAGCTTCGCGGCGTCGAGGCCCGCGCCCGCGGCGAACGCGAGGACGCCGAAGGTCAGCAGCCACGCGAGCACCGACACCGCGGTCGCGAACACCTTGTGACTGTGGAGCGCTATCGGCAGGGTGGCCACCCACCCCGCCGTGAGCCATCCGAGCAGCAGAGCAGGCACCAGATAGATCAGGCCGTGCGCCATCTGGCCGGCGGCCACGCGCGGCGTCGTGCCATCCGGCCGCCCGAAGATGCCGAGGACCAGCCCGTGCAGCAGCCCGAGCGCCGCGCCGATCGCGTAGAGCAGCACGCTCATCATCAGGAACGCGTGTGCGCTCAGCCGGTCGGTCGCCAGCAGGCCGACCACGGCCACGCCACCCAGCAGCAGCCCGCCAGCGAGGGACCACGCGATGAGCACCGCCGCCGGCAGCTCCACTTCGCGCTGCGGAACGTGGGTGCCCGTCGCGCCAGCCTGGAGATCCGCGTTGGTCGTCATAACCACCTCCTGCCTCGGTACACCTTCATCTGCGCTTCCGATGGCAAGGAGAGGCATGGGCGGTGCCAGGAGACGCGGGCAGCGCGCGACAATGGCTATCGCACTTGGCGCCCGCGACTTGCGGGTAGGAGGAGGATCGAGCGGGTCGCTGTGGCGAAGGCGCGGTTGCGCCGATCGGGCCAGCAACTGTGTGAAGCGGAACAGGCGGGAGGGCAGATTCAGGCCGGCGGCTTGCGTCTCCACAGGCGGTGGGTCCACAGGTACTGCTCCGGCGCCTTTCTTATCTCCTGCTCGAGCCGCGCGCGATAACGGGTAGCGATCCTCTCGATCACCTCACGCGTCTCCCCGCGCGGCTCCTCGTCCAGCACGTCCACCGAGAGCCGAAAGCGCCCGCCCGGCTCGGCGATCATCGCGCCGAAGACCACCGGCGCACCCGAGCGCGCGGCGAAGAGCCCCGGCCCCTCCGGGGTCTTGGTCGGCCGGCCGAAGAACGGGACCCAGGTGCTGCCGTGGATGGGGCTCTGGTCCGCGACCAGGGCGACCGGCCGGGCTTCGGCCAGCGCTGCGAGCACCCCCGAGCGCGCTTCGGTCATCGGGATCGTTTCGATCCCGAGCCGGCGGCGGGTCGCTTCGGCGTAGCGCGCCGCCAGCCGGCTGGCCGGCAGTTTCACCACCGCGGCGGCCTGGCCGCGCGACCCCAGCCATGCGCCGGCCAGCTCCCAGTTGCCGAGATGCCCGGTGAGGACGATGAGGCCGCGCCCGCGCGCGAGTAGATCGCCGAGGAGCCGCCGGCCCTCGGTGTCGTCCACCAGTGGCAGGAACGCCGCGGGTCCCGTGGCGGCGAAGCGGAGGACGTCGGCCGCCATCCGACCAAAATGCGCGTACATCCGTCGGCCCAGGGCCGCGCGCCCGTCGGGCGCGAGCTCCGGGAAGGCGATGGCGAGGTTCTGGTCGGCGACGGCGCGCCTCAGCGCCAGGGGATCGCGCGCCAGCCTGCCGAGCGCCGCGCCGAGGCCGCGCGCCAGGGAACGAGGCAACACGCGCGCTGCCGCGAGGGCGGCACCGAGCGCGAGCCCGACGGCGGCGTCGCTGCGGCGGGTCAAGTGGTGAGGACGGGCCTCGGGTCGGCGCCGAACTGGAGCAGGTAGAGACGGCGGTACAGGCCGCCCTTCTCCAGCAGCTCGTCGTGGCGTCCGCGCTCGACGATGCGCCCGCGGTCGAGCACCAGGATCTGGGTGGCGTGCTGCACGGTCGAGAGCCGGTGCGCGATGACGAACACCGTGCGCCCCCTCAAGAGCCGGTCGATCGCCTCCTGCACCAGCCGCTCCGACTCCGTGTCGAGCGCGCTCGTCGCCTCATCGAGGATGAGGATGGGCGGGTCGCGCAGCAGCGCGCGCGCGATCGCGATTCGCTGCCGCTCGCCGCCGCTGAGCCGCGCGCCGCGCTCGCCGAGCACGGTGTCGTAGCCCTGGGGCAGCGCGGCGACGAAGTCGTGCGCGTTGGCGGCCCGGGCCGCGGCCTCGATCGCCGCGGCGTCGTACCGGTCGGTCGCGCCGTAGGCGATGTTCGCGCGCGCCGTGTCGTTGAAGAGCACGGTCTCCTGGCTCACGATCCCCATCAGTCCGCGCAGGCTTGGCAGCGTGAACTCGCGCAGGTCGGCGCCGTCGAGCGTGATCGCGCCGCGGGTGGGCTCGATGAACCGGGGCAGCAGGTCCACCAGGGTGCTCTTCCCCGCCCCGCTCGCGCCAACGATCGCGATGATGTCGGCCTTCTTCGCCTCGAGAACGATGTCGCTCAGCACCCACGGGCCGCCCTCGTACGCGAACCCCACGCCCTTGAACTCGATGGCCCTATCGAACCCGCGCACCGTCTCGCGGCCGGGCGCGGTCGCCTCGTCCGCCGGCTGGTCGAGCACCTCCAGCACTCGGTCACCGGCGCCCATCGCCTGGGCGAAAACGGCAGGGAAGTTGGCCATGGTCTTGAGCGGCACGAGCAGCCGGAGCGCGACGAACAGGAAAAGGATGAAGCTCTCCGGCCGGAGCTCCGCGCCGGGCCCGGTCGCGAGCCGCGTACCCACCCACAGGAGCAGCACCGTCACCAGCGCGCCGAAGGTCTCGTTGATGGGCTGGGTGGCGAGGGCGAGGCCCTGGACGCGGATCGCGCCCCGCATGTAGCGAGTCGCCGCCTCGGAGAAGCGGCGGCGCTCGTAGCCTTCGGCGGCGTACGCCTTCACGAGCCGCGCCCCGGCGACCGTCTCCTGCATGAGGCTGGTCAGCTCGCCACGGTCGTCGAGGGTGCGGCGCAGGCGACGGCCCAGCCGCTTGACGACCGGCCTGAGCGCGAGGGTGACGAGCGGCGCGAGGATCAGCGCCAGCACCGAGAGCCGCCAGGAGAGCCCGAGGAGGATGACCAGGTAGACCGTGATCAGGGCGCCCGCCTGGAGGAGCGCGTTGGCCTGGTCGCCGAGGATGCCCTTCGCCTGGTCCGTGTCAGCGAGCATGCGGGTGAGCAGCTGGCCGCCGCGGGTGCGTTGGAAGTAGTCGAGCCGCATCCCCTGGAGATGCTGGTACAACCCGTTCCTGAGGTCGCGGACGACCTTCTCCTGGACCGTGGCGCTGCCCAGGCGCGACCCGTAGACCAGGAAGTTCTTCACCAGCACCGAAGCGAGGATCATGACCGCGACGTTGCGGAATGCGGCCTCCGGGTCGCTTCGACTGATGAGCCCGCCCACCAGCCAGTCGAGCGCGCGCTCGACACCGTTCTGTCCAGCGGCCGGCAATAGCGACGTCTCCCCGAACACGGCGCGGAGGAACGGGATGATCAATGCGAAGGTGAAGCCGTCGAGCACCGAGCCGACGGCGGCGGCGCCGAAACAGGCGAGGAGGAGCGGGAAGTACGGCCGGGCGAACCGCAGCAGACGGCGGTAGCGCTTCACCCTAGCGGCCCGTCCGCGGCGTCAGGAGCGCGATGGGCAGGACCATCTCCTCGGGCGAGGCTCCGCCGTGGAGGAAGGCGCCGCGATACCGCGCCTGGTATTCGCGCAGCTTGGTCGGGTAGACGAAGAACCGGTCCCCGACGGCGAACAGGGCGCGCACCCCCATGCCGCGGCGCGGCAGCCCGTAGCGCTCGGGGTCGTCCACGGAGATCGCGGCGTTGGCGTCCTCCGCCCGCAGATCCTCGCCGAACTTGAAGCGGAGGTTGTTCGTGGCGTCGCGCTTGGCGAACACCGTGGCCGGCGTGTGGCAGTGGATCGAACCGTGGTCGGTGGTGAGCACGACCCGCACGTTCCGCCGCTCGGCCTCGAGCAGGGCGGCTTTCAGAGAGGAGCGCTCGAACCAGGCGCAGGTGAGCGCGCGGAGCGCCGCCTCGTCCTTCGCGACCTCGAACAGGATGGCGCTCTCGGAGCGCGAGTGGGTGAGCTGGTCCACGAAGTTGAAGACCAGCGCTGTCACGCCGCCCTGCGACAGGTAGGCCGGCAGCTTGCGCGCCAGCTCATCGGCGTCCGAGCCGCCGAACAGCTTCTCGTACCGCACCGGCACGGGACGGCCGGTGAGCCGCTCCAGCTGCCGCGCCAGCAGCTCGGGTTCGTGCGCGTTGAGGCTCTCCTCCTCCTTCTCGGTCCACCAGGCGGGATGCTGCGCGGCGATGTCCCGCGGCAGCAGGCCCGCGAAGAGCGCGTTACGGCTGTAGGGTGTCGCGGTCGGCAGGATGCTGTAGTAGTAGGACGTCTCGATCTCGAAGTACGGCGCGATGAGCGGCTGGATCGCCTCCCACTGGTCGAGGCGCAGGCAGTCCACGATGACGAACAGCGCCTTGCCGTGCTCCTTCAACACCGGGAGGACCATCTCCTCCACGACGTCGTGCGAGAGCGCGGGCCGGTCCGCTTCGGGGTGGCTGATCCACCCGGCGTAGTGGCGGGTGATGAAGGCGGCGAAGTCGCGGCGCAGGCCGCTCGTCATGGCCCGCAGGGCCTCGAGCAGGCCGGGCTCGTTCGCCTCCGAGAGTCGGATGTCCCACACGGCGAGCTCGCGGACCAGGTCGATCCATTCGCGCCAGCCGAGGGCCGTGGCGCGACGCTCGTCCAGCTCGCGAAAGCGGCTCACGAACTCGCGCGAGAGGTGTTGCTGGCGGATGCGGTCGCCGTCGAGCAGCCGGGTCACGACCGAGAGGACCTGGCGCGGCTGTACCGGCTTCACGAGGTAGTCGTCGACCGCCAGGCCGATCGCCTCGTGCATGGTGGCCGAGTCCTCCGACTTCGTCACCATGACCACCGGGATGGATGGATCGAGGGACCGGATCGCCCCGAACAGCTCCAGGCCGCGCTGCCCCGGCATCTGCTCGTCCACGAGCACCACGCCGTAGGGCTGGCGGCGGAGAAGCTCCAGCGCGTCGTCCCCGTGCGCCGCCGCCTCGACCGCGTAACCGTGGTCGGTGAGGAAGCGACGGTGGGACTCGAGACTCTCGATCTCGTCGTCCACCCAGAGGATGCTCTTGGGCCGCGTCGCCATCCGGCCAACCTAGCCGGTTCTCCGCGCCGCCGCTACATTCCCGAGTGGGGATCCCACCACTGCCGACATGAGCCATCCCGCCCTGTCCAGCACCGACGCCGCCTTCGCGACGTTCCTCTCTGATAGCGCCCGCGGACCGGAGCGTGACGGTGTCTTCGCGCTATGGCTGGTGGTGCGCGCCGCCCTCGGCGCCGCGCCGCCCGCGGCGCCGGCGGCGCGCCAGCCCGAACGCCTGCGCGCCCTGTCGGCGAGACTGAAGAGCCTCAACGCCCCCGCCCCGCTCCGGCGGTCGCTCACCGCCGCCATCGCCGATCTCAGCGCGCCGCGCGTCGCTCCCGCCGTCGTGCTCTCGCACCTCGTCGCACCGTCGGCGGAGTGCCTGAGCCGCAAGGTCGCAGACGCCGTCTCCGCCGCGGCCAAGGCCGCCCGGCCCGTGCCGGCCGTCGCGCGCGCCGCGCCCGCCTGATGCCCGACATCCCGCGGCGCACCAACCCCGCCGCCGCCGTCGTGAGCCGCGTGGACCAGCAGCTCACCGGCGCGCCGAGCAACGCCGAGACGGTCTCCAGCGGCTTTCCCAGCGTGGACCGCATTCTGGGCGGCGGCTTCAGGCGTCGCGACCTCGTCGTGCTGGGCGGGGACGTCGGCGTCGGCAAGTCGTCGTTCGCGCTCGCCATCGCGCTCCGGGTGGCGGAGCGCGGGGAGCGGGCCGTCGTCGTTTCGGGCGAGATGGACGAGGAACGGCTCTGGGAGCGCGCGCTCGGCATCGAGAGCCGGACGCGGGTGGACGACATCCGGCGCGGCAAGCTCTCCGACGAGAGGCGCGCGGCGCTGGGCGCCGCCGCGGTGCGGCTGAGGGACCGTCCGCTGATCTTCGTGCCGACCGCCGCCGACAGCTTCGACGAAGTGGCCGCGCGCATCAACGCCGCCGGCGCGCCACTCACCATCGTGGACTACCTCCAGCTCCTGCCGCCGCGGCGCGCCGCTCGCGACCTGGCGGAGGAAACGGCCGCGGCGGTGCGCCGCCTCAAGGAAGTCGCGCTCGAAGCCGATACGGCGCTGCTGGTCGTGGCGCAGCTGCCGCGGCACAACCCCAAGCGGCGCGACCCGCGGCCCTCGCTCGACGACTTCGGGGCGCTGGGCGCGGTGAAGTACCACGCGGACGTGGTGCTGGGGCTGTACCGCGAGGAGATGTATCAGACGACCAGGGGCGTGGAAGGCGCGACGGAACTGATCGTGGCCAAGAACCGCCACGGCGCCACCGGGTTCGTGGACCTGTACTTCTACCAGGACTGGATGCGCTTCGAGGACATGGTGGACCCCGACCGCTAGCGCGGCCGCCCCGCCGAGGAGTCCTGCGCCTGCGCGCCGATCAGCGTGTAATGCGTCACGCCGGGGCCGGCGCTCCGGATCTGGATCCACAACGGCGGGCCGTCACGCTCGGCATACAGTTGAACCATCTCGCCGTTCATCGCGTCCCCGACGATCCGCCAGCCGCGCTCGGCCAGCCCGCGCCGGTAGAAACCCGCCACCGAGTCGCGGGGCACGTTCACGAGGAACCTCACGCTCAGCGTCTCGTCGGTCCCCGTCGAGTCGACTAATTGCGAGCCTGCAACGACCGGCACGTCCCGGAGCACGGCGGGCCGCGCACCGGGGGCGGGCCGTTCATCGGGGGCGGGCCGTGCACCGGGGGATTCCGCCCCGCCGCAGGCGGCAAGCGATGTGATCAGAAGAGCGGCGGCGCACGTCCTGGTGGTCATGGGCGCGAAGTATCACGGGCACGTCGTGGCGGGTCAAGCGCGCTGCGTTGCTCGGCTTGGGGGCGCGGGCTAGATTTTCCCGCATCCGCGGAGGCACGGCGTGGCAGGCCACAGCAAATGGAAGCAGATCAAGCGCAAGAAGGCCGTCACCGACCAACGGCGCGGCGCGCACTTCACTAAGCTCATCAAGGAAATCACCGTGGCGGCGAGGCAGGGCGGCGGCGACCCCGCCGGCAACGCCCGCCTGCGCTTCGCCATCGAGACGGCACGCGCCGCCAACATGCCCGCCGAGAACATCGACCGCGCGGTCAAGAAGGGCACCGGCGATCTCGAGGGCGTCCGTTACGAGGAAGTCACCTACGAGGGCTACGGCCCCGGCGGCGCGGCGATCTTCATCGAGGTCACCACCGACAACGCCAACCGCAGCGTGGCCGACATCCGCCACCTCTTCGCGCGGCACGGCGGCAACCTCGGCACCAGTGGCTCGGTGGCGTGGATGTTCGACAAGCGCGGCCAGATCTACCTGGACGCCACGCGCAGCGACGAGGACGCCGCGATGGAGGCGGCGCTCGAGGCCGGCGCGCTAGACCTGACCCGCGAGGGCGACCAATTCGTCATCACGACGAACGTCTCCGACTTTCACGCGGTGCAGGAAGGGCTGCGGCGGAAGAAGATCGGGTGGGAATCGGCGGAGATCGTCATGGTGCCGAAGTCCACGGTGAAGGTGGAGGGCGGTGACGCCGGGAGGCTCGTGAAGCTGATGGAGGCGCTCGAGGAGCACGACGACGTGTCCAGGGTCTCCTCGAACTTCGACGTCGACCTCGAGGCGCTGGCCGAAGTGTGATCGTGCTCGGGGTGGACCCGGGCACCACCGCCACCGGCTACGGCGTGATCGAACGCACCGGTCCCGGCCCGCATCGCCTCATCGAATGCGGCGTCGTCCGCGCCCCGGCGCGCGCTCCCCTGGAGCAGCGCCTCGCCGCGATCTTCGAAGCCCTGACCGACCTCATCGCCCGTCACCGGCCGGACGCCATGGCCATCGAGGACGTCTTCGTGGCGAAGAACGTGCGCAGCGCCCTCGTACTCGGCCACGCGCGCGGCGTGATCCTCCTGGCGGCGGCCCGCGCCGGCGTGCCCGTCGCGACGTACCCGCCCGCCGTCATCAAGAAGGCCGTCGTGGGCGCCGGCGCCGCGACCAAGGAGCAGGTGCAACGGATGATCACGCAGCTCCTCCGGCTCAAGACCGCGCCATCGCCATCGGACGCGGCGGATGGCGTCGCCGTCGCACTGACCCACTCCCTCCGGGCCGGCCGGCGCTTCCGCCGCGCCGTGGTCGGATGATCGCGCTCCTTACGGGAACGCTCGCCCTCAAGGAGGCGGACCGCATCGTGGTGCGCACGGCCTCCGGGGTGGGGTATGAGGTCTTCGTGCCGACGCGCGCGCTCCAGACCCTGCCCTCCCCGGGGCATCCGGTGGAGATCCACACGCACCTGGTGGTGCGCGAGGACAGCCAGACCCTCTACGGCTTCGTGACACCGGAGGAGCGGCGCGTCTTCCAGCGCCTCATGCAGGCGAGCGGCGTCGGGCCGAGGCTCGCGCTCGGCATGCTGTCGGCGCTGTCGAGTGAGCGCATCGTGCGGGCCATCCGCGAGAAGGACATCGCCGCGCTGGTGAGCGTGCCGGGCGTGGGGAAGAAGACCGCCGAGCGGCTGGCGCTGGAGCTGGCCGACAAAACCGACGACCTGGTCGCGGAGGCCGGCGCGCCGATGACGACCGCGAGCGACGCCGCGACCAAGGCCCTGGTGCGGCTGGGCTACCGCGCCGCGGAAGCCGACGACGCGGTCCGCCGCGCGCTGGTCGCCGACGGCAAGCGCGACACCGCCGAGATAATCAAGGCGGCGCTCGCCTACCTGGCGGGAGGCTGACGTGCCGGCGCGATCGCAGATCACCACGCCGGACATCCTGCCCGAGGAGCACGGGGCTGAGGCCTCGCTCCGGCCGTCGCGGCTCGACGAGTTCGTCGGCCAGCCCAAGGTGCGCGAGAACCTCCAGATCGCGATCGACGCGGCGCGGCACCGCAAGGAGCCGCTCGACCACGCGCTCTTCTTCGGCCCGCCCGGCCTCGGCAAGACGACGCTCGCCATCCTGCTCGCCAAGGAGATGGGCGTCAACCTGCGGACGTCGTCCGGCCCGGTGCTCGAGCGGCCCGGCGACCTGGTCGGTCTCCTCACCAACCTCCGCAAGGGCGACATCCTCTTCATCGACGAGATCCACCGCCTCCGGCCGACGCTAGAGGAGTTCCTCTATCCGGCGATGGAGGACTGGCGCGTCGACGTGCGCATCAGCGAGGGCCCACACGCCGAGACGATCCCGATGGCGCTGGAGCCCTTCACGCTGATCGGCGCGACGACGCGCTACGGGCTGCTCACCCCGCCGATGCGGGCGCGGTTCGGCATGGTGGAGCGGCTCAGCTTCTACCCGCCGGAGGACCTCACGACGATCGTGACGCGCTCGGCGGGGATCATGGGAGTCACGACCGACGCCGACGGCGCCTCGGAGATCGCGCGGCGCAGCCGCGGCACTCCGCGGGTGGCCAACCGCCTGCTCCGCCGGGTGCGCGACTACGCCCTGGTGCGCGCGGACGGCGTCATCACCTGCGACGTCGCGAAGCAGGCGCTGGCGCGCCTCGACGTGGACGAGTTCGGCCTCGACGACATGGACGCGCGCATCCTCACCACCATCATCGAGAAGTTCGAGGGCGGGCCCGTGGGCCTGGGCACGGTCGCCGTCGCGGTGGGCGAGGACGCGGGTACGCTGGAAGAGGTGTACGAGCCGTTCCTCATCCAGCAGGGGTTCCTCCAGCGCACTCCCCGCGGCCGGATGGCCACCGCGGCCGCGTACCGGCACTTCGGGTTCGCCGTCCCGCCCGGCGCGCAGTCCACCCTCTTCGGGTCGTGACCCGCCTCGCCCGCACCGGCACCGCGCTGCTCGCCGCCGTGGCGCTCGCCGGTCGCGCCGCCGCCCAGGACAGCGCCCGCGCCGACCGGCGCTCGCGTCGCGACGCGGTCCTGCCCGACACTCGCTACCGGATCGCGATCCAGCGGGACCCGGGCAACGCGAGACTGCACCTCGAGTTCGGCCGCTGGTACCGGCGCGAGCCGACGCCGTGGATGCGCATGCAGGCGACCCCTCAGTTCCGCGAAGCGATCCGGCTCGCGACCCAAACGGGCGATCACGGGCTGGTGGCCGATGCCGAAACCGAGATCGCGAAGGCCGCTTGGGTCTCCTACGAGCGGTTCGGACGGACGTATCAACTGATCGGTACCACGACCGCCTTCAACATCCCCGAGAGCCTCGCCAGGTGGCGCTACGTGGAGGAGTTTTTCGCGAACCGGGCGCAGCCGCTCCGGCCCGACCGCGGCGAGATGGAGTACGCCACGGCGGAAGAGCACGCGAGCGCCGCCCTCGCCGCGCAGCCGGGTCATCTCGGCGCGACCGCCCTGCTCGCGGTGATCCTCGGCGACCACGGCCGCTGGGAGGAGATCGTGACCCGGGCGCGCGCCGCGATCCGGGCGCACCCCGCGGAACCGGACGGGTACCGCGTCCTGGGCCTAGCGCTCCAGCACGGGGGCCATATCGCCGGGGCGGCGCGCGCTTTCGCGAACGCCCTCGCGCGCATGACGGCGGACCAGCGCCGACCGTACGAAAACCTCGGCGCCATCCTGCGCCGCGCGGATCAGGCACACTACGACTCCCTCCCCCCCGACCAGCAGGCGGAGCTGCGACAGCTCTACTGGGCGGTCGCGCAGCCGCTGGCGCTGGACTCCGTCAATCCCGCACAGGTCGAGTACTACGCGCGCGCGACCTACGTGGACCTCAGGTGGACGGTGCCCGAGGAGCAGCTGGTGGGCTGGCAGAGCGACCGCGGCGTGATCTGGTTGCGCTATGGGCCGCCGGAGATCTGGGCCACACTCCCGGGCGGCATGAGCGAGAGCAACTTCCTCACGATCTGGGTGTATCCGAAGCGCCGCAGCCGCTTCGTCTTCCAGGGCATGGCCAGCTACGCGCGGTCGACGTTCTCACAGGACTACGCCTGGTACGCCGACGAGGCGCGGGCCGCGGCCCCGGTGCGTTTCGACAACGTGCCGGCCGTGGTGGAGATGGACACGATCGTGGCGCAGCTGGCGCAGTTCCGCGGTCCCGCGGGTGCCACCACGCTCGCGGTCTTCGGCTTCGTGCCGGTGGGGCGCATGCTCCGAGGCGTGGACCTCGCGACCGCCGACTTTCAGATCGGCGCCATCGTGAAGGATCAGCGGATGCGCGACGTGGTGCGCAGGGTACGCACGGAACGATTGCACGTCGGCGACAGCGCCCAGCTCGAAACCCGGACTTGGCGGCTGGATCTTGCGCCCGACACGTACCTGCTCCGCCTGGAAGCGCGCCCTCCGGCCACGCAACGCGCCGCGCGGGGGATGACCGAGCTCACGGTCGAGCGGTTCGGCGCCGGTGCGCTGGCGCTCTCGGACGTGGTGCTGGCCGACCGGATCGAGCCGCGCGACAGCGCGCCCTTGCGCTGGACCGACTACCTCATCGATCCCTCGGCGGGACGGGTGCGCCACGGCGCGCCGATCGCCTTCCTGTGGGAGCTGTACAACCTGACGGGCGACTCGGCGGGAGTCGGGCGCTATCGGGTGGAGCTGGGCATCGCCGTGCGGGCCATCGAGCGGCTCGGCTTCGCGGCGCGGATCGTCGGCGGAGTGGCGGACGCGGTCGGCGTCACCGCCCTCGGCGACACGCTCGTGGCGCTATCGTTCGAGCGGGAAACGAACGTGCGGGGACGCGCGGGCCTCCCGACCCAGGTGGACGTGGAGCTGCGGGGTGCCCCCGATGGGGACTACACCGCGACGGTCACGGTGACCGACCTGCGGACGGGGCAGGCAGCGCAGCGAAGGCGGGATTTCGTCGTCACGACCCGGCCCGGCGACCGGCCGAGAGACCGCGAGGACTGAGCACCATGCACTGGGAGAGCGCCCCCGGAATGGAACGCATGGTCCGCACCGTCGTGGCCCCAGCCGCGCTCGCGCTCGGGCTCGTCGTGACGCCCGCCGCCGCGCAGATCCCCGCCGCGGCGGAATCCGCCGTGGCCCGCCGCGATACCCTGCTCACCGAAGCGGCCATCGAGGGTTTCCTGCGCCGCGAGCCTTCCAACGCCGCGCTGCGCGTGGAGGTCGGGCGATGGTACCGCCGTCACCATTACGCCTTCATGCGCGCCCGCGCGGATCGCTACTTCCGCGAAGCCCTCACCATGGCCCGCGCGCAGGGCAACCGCCGCGTCGAGGCCGACGCCGAGACGGAGCTGGGCCGCACCGCATTCATCCGCTACGAGCAGCTCGGGCACCGCTACACCCTGCTGGGCGACGTGACGTCCATCGATCCCATGCGCGCCATCAACGACTGGCAGTACGTCGAGCACTTCTTCCGGACGTACGCGTTCGCGAACACCGGCATCGGCGCGGGGGACTTCCGCGCCGCGGAGGACCACGCCCGCGCCGCGCTCGCGGTCGTGACCGGACACCTCGTCGCGACCGGCCTCCTCGCGACCATCCTCGGCGACCAGGACCGGTGGGAGGAGCTGGAGGCGCCGGCGCGGGCCGCCATCCGGGCGTTCCCGCGTGAGCCCGACGGCTACCGGATCCTGGGGCTGGCGCTCCAGCGCACCGGCAGGTTGAGCGAGGCGGCCGTCGCGTTCGAGCAGGCGCTGGCGCGGATGGACTCGGTGCGCCGTCGCCCGTATGAGAACCTCGGCCTGCTGCTGCGGCGCGCCGGTGCCGCCCACTACGACTCGCTCAACGCCGAGCAGCGCGCGGAGCTGAGACTGATGTACTGGGCGGTGGCGAAGCCGCTAGCGCTGGACTCCGTCAACCGCGTGCTGCTCGAGTTCTACGCCCGCACGACGTACGTGGACCTGCGCTGGACCGCGCCGGACGAGGGCGTCGCGGGCTGGGAGACCGACCGCGGGCTCACATACCTGCGGTACGGTCCGCCCGACGTGTGGGCGACGCTCGGTCCGCTGGCCGCCGGGAGCGAGCTCACCATGGACGCGGAGGACCTCACGCCGCTCGCCGGCGGCCGGGTCACGACGGTCTGGCTGTACCGGCAGAGCCATGCGCGCTTCATTTTCCAGAATCAGCGCGGCTACACGGCGGCGAGCTACGCGAGCGAGTTCTCGCTGTTCGCTCGCGAGGTGCGCGAGATGGCGCCGGTGCGCTTCGACAACGTACCCGGCATCGCGGCGATGGACACCATCCTGGCGCAGATCGCGCAGTTCCGCGGCCCCTCGGGCGGCACCACGCTCGCAGTCTACGGCTTCGTGCCCGCGGGCCGGATGTTCGCCGGCGTCCAGCTCCAGTCGGTCCCCGTCGAGCTGGCGGCGTTCGTGCAGGATGGGCGGTTGCGCGACGTGTCGCGCCGCGTCGCCACGCAGACTCTTACGCTGGGCGACTCGTCGCAGCTCGCTACCCAGACCTGGCGCTTCGACCTCTTCCCGGCGCGGGAATACCTGCTGCGCCTCGAGGCGCGGCAGCAGGCCACCGGGCGTTCGGCCCGCGCGATCATGGGCCTGGAGGTCCGGCGCTTCGGCCCCGGCGTGCTGGCACTCTCGGACCTCGTCGTCGCCGATCGGGTCGCCCCGCGCGACTCGTCGCCGCGCCGCTGGACCGACTTCCTCATCGATCCGTCGGTGGGCCGCATCCGGAGAGGCGAGCCGGTCGCGTTCCTCTGGGAGACGTACAACCTGACGGCCGACAGCTCCGGCGTGGGCCGCTACCGCGTGGAGCTCGCCGTCTACAGCAGGGCGCTCGAACGCCGCGGCATCGGCGCGCGGATCGTCGGCGGCGTCGCGGACGCGGTCGGCCTCTCGGCCCGCGGCGACTCCCTCGCCACGATCAGCTTCGAGCGGCAGGCGCCGGTCCGCGGCCGGACCGCGTTCCCGGAGTACCTCCAGGTACAGTTGGGCGATGCGCCGGAGGGGACGTACGGCGTCGCGCTCACCGTGACGGACCTCGTCAGCGGGCAGACCGCGACCTCGCGTCGCCAGTTCATCGTCACGACGAGGCCGGAGGACATTCCCAAACGGCTGCAGGACTGAAGCAACGGTTGAAGAATAGAAGACGTTGAGGGTTGAAGAGAAAAAGACGTTGAAACCGGGAGCGGACCATGAAGCGGACCACCGCAGGACTGGCTATCACGCTGGCCATCCTCACGGCGTGCCAGAAGCGGGAGCAGTCGGCCGCGGCGGCATCCGACTCGGCGATGAGCGTCGTGGATAGCTTCAAGACGCCCGAGTCGGTGCTCTACGATTCCGCGGCGGACGTCTACCTCGTCTCCAACATCAACGGCAGCCCGCTCGCCCAGGACGACAACGGTTTCATCGCGCGCGTCTCGCCCGAGGGCCGAGTCGTCGCGCTCCACTGGATCGACGGCGCCTCCGACAGCGTCACGCTCAACGCGCCCAAGGGCATGGCGATCAAGGGCGACACGCTCTTCGTCGCCGACATCGACGCGGTGCGCCTCTTCGACCTGGGAACCGGCCGCCAACTCGGCTCGCGCGCGGTGCGCGGCGCGACCTTCCTCAACGACATCGCGGTTGGGCCCGACGGCACGGTCTACTTCACCGACAGCGGCCTCAAGGCGGGGACCAGCGGCTTCGCGTCCTCGGGCACGGATGCCGTCTACCGTTTCGACGCCTCGGGAAACGCGGTCGCCATCATCCGGGGCGACAGCCTCGGGAGGCCGAACGGCATCGTGGTGGACGGGTCGGGAGCGTTCGTCGTCACCTCCGGCACGGGCGAGGCGTACCACCTCGACGCGAACGGCCGGCGCTCTTCCTTCCCCAAGCCGCCGCACGGCCAGCTCGACGGCATCGTGCAGGTGCCGGGCGGCCCGTTCTACGTCTCGAGCTGGGAGGACTCGTCCGTCATGTCCGTGACGCCGCCTAACGACACGTACATGATGACCGTGCACGGAGTGGCGTCACCGGCCGACATCGGCTACGACTCCCGGCGCCACCGTCTGCTCATCCCGAGCTTCCTGGGGAATCGCATCGAGATCCGGCCGCTCCCGATCATGGAGGGGGCGGAGACGATGCGGCGGTAAGACCGTCCTGAAGACCGCCGATTTCGACTATCGCCTCCCCCCCGAGCTGATCGCCCAGACCCCCGCCGAGCGACGGGACGGGAGCAGGATGCTGGTGGTGAGAAGGGGAGCGGGGAGCGGGGAGCGGGACCATTCGTCCGGGGCCGAACCGGCGGTGAGCCACCGCCGCTTCCGCGACTTCCCTTCGCTCGTGGAACCCGGCGACGTGGTCGTCATCAACGATTCGCGGGTGATCCCGGCGCGACTGCTCGCGAAGCGGCGCGGCGGCGGCGAGGCGGAAGTGCTGCTCGTGGCGCGTCAGGACGACGGCACCTGGCGCGCGCTGGTTCGGCCCGGCGCCCGCATCAAGCCGAGCGCCATGCTGAGTCTCGGCGGGGGCGACGTGATCGAGGTGGTCGATCGGCTGGCCGAAGGCGAGCGGCTGGTACGCCTGGTGGGCGACGGCGGCGACGATGGCGTGATCGCCCGGCACGGCCGGGTCCCGCTCCCGCCTTACATCGCGCGCGAGCCCACCGACCTCGACCGTGAGCGCTACCAGACCGTGTACGCCGACGCACCGGGTTCGGTGGCCGCGCCCACCGCCGGCCTGCACTTCACGCCTGAAACGCTGGACGCTCTCCAGGTCCGGGGTGCCACTGTCTCGCGCCTAACGCTGCACGTGGGGCCGGGCACCTTCCGGCCCGTCACGGCCGATGATCCGGCCCAACATCATCTGGACGCCGAGGCGTACGTGCTGCCGGAAGCGACGGCCGCAGCGGTGAACGACGCGCGCGCCGCGGGCCGCCACGTCTGGGCCGTGGGCACGACCGCCGTCCGCACCCTCGAGGCCAACGCGCAGTCCGACGGGGCGGTCACGCCCGGCGCGGGCTGGACCTCGCTCTTCATCCGCCCCGGCTACACCTTTCGCGTCGTGGACCGGCTGCTCACCAACTTCCATCTGCCGCGCTCGACGCTGCTCATGCTGGTGTGCGCGTTCGCGGGAAGGGAGAGGGTGCTCGCGGCGTACGCCGAGGCGGTGCGGGAGCGGTATCGGTTCTACTCGTACGGTGACGCGATGTTGGTCCTCTGAAGAGTTGCAGAGTTGCAGAGTTGCAGCCCAAGGCGCACCGGGGTTCAGAGTTGCGGAGGGTGGGTGTTCGAGTTTGAGCTCACGGCGACCGATGGCCCGGCGCGCGCCGGCCGGTGGAGGCTGCCCCACGGCATTGTCGAGACGCCGTGCTTCATGCCCGTCGGGACGCAGGGCTCGGTGCGCGCGCTCTCGCCCCGCGACCTCGAATCCATCGGCGCGAGCCTCATCCTGGCCAATTCCTACCACCTCTTCCTCCGTCCCGGCGAGGACGTCGTGGCAAAACTCGGCGGGCTGCACCGCTTCATGGGATGGCAACGCCCCATCCTCACCGACTCGGGCGGCTTCCAGGTCTTTTCGCTCGAGACGATGCGGAAGGTGAGCGAAGAGGGAGTCGAGTTCCGCAGCCATATCGACGGATCGCTCCGCCACCTCACGCCCGAACGCGCGGTCGAGATCCAGTGCGCCCTGGGCCCCGACGTCGCGATGGCGTTCGATCACGTCGTTCCGGGCCGGAGCGGCCGCGCCGATGCCGAGGATGCCCTGGCGAGGACGGAACGGTGGCTGGTGAGGGCGCAGAGGAGGTTTGAGGAACTGGTGAAGGGGGAGCGGGGAGCGGGGAGCGGTACCTTTGGAGCCGCGGGGTCGGCACCGGAGTCTCACTCCACACCAAAGGTACCGCTCCCCCAGGTACCGCTCCCCAACGTCCCGCTCCCTCAAACCCTCGTCCCCATCATCCAGGGCGGCATCTTCCGTGACCTCCGCCGCGGCGCCCTGGAAGGCATCCTCCGGATCGGCGACTGGAAAGCCGTCGCGGTGGGCGGCTTGTCCGTCGGAGAGCCCAAGGAGGAAATGCAGGCAGTCCTCGAAGACCTGGAAACCGTGCTGCCCAAGGGCATTCCCCGTTATCTTATGGGGGTCGGATTCCCGGAAGACGTGGTCCTGGCCATCGGCCGCGGGATGGACCTGGCCGACTGCGTCGCACCGACCCGGATGGGACGCAACGGCACCGCCTTCACCGACGACGGGCCGCTCAACATCCGAAACGCCAGGTTCCGGGAGGACGACGCACCGCTCGACGCCGGCTGCGACTGCGAGACGTGCACCACCTTCTCGCGGGGCTATCTCCGCCACCTCTTCGCGGCGGAGGAGTTGCTCGGCCTCAAGCTGATGTCGCTGCACAACGTGCGATACCTGATCCGGCTCGCGGCGCGCGCGCGGTCGGCCATCGTGGAAGGGACGTTCGACGGGTGGAGCCGCGCGTGGCTCGCCCGATACACGAGCAGGGAGTCGAAGTGAATGTTTTTGCGATGTTCCAGCCATCGGGCCAGCAGGGCGGCGGCTCGATGGTGGTGTTCGTGCTCCAGATCGCGGCGTTCATCGGCATCTTCTGGTTCCTGCTCATCCGGCCGCAGCGCCAAACCCAGAAGAAGCACGCGGAGCTGCTGAAGCAGCTGAAGAAGGGTGACGAGATCGTGACCGCGGGCGGCGTGGTGGGCGAGATCGTGCACATCAAGGATGACCGCCTCACCATCAAGTCCGGCGAGTCGAAGCTGGTGATCGAGCGCGAGCGCGTGACGCGCGTTATCCCGCGGGCGGAGGAGAAGGCGGCGTCGTGAGCCTGCGCAACATCCATCTCTTCGGCTCGCCGGTCCTCCGGCAGCGCTCCCCCGAGATCACCACGGTGGACGACGAGGTGCGCACTCTCATCGCCGACCTCTTCGAGACGATGCGCTTCTCCAAGGGCGTCGGCCTCGCGGCCAACCAGGTCGGCCTCGCCCGGCGCGTTGCGGTGGTGGAGACCGACGAGCAGCACTCGTACGCGCTCGTCAACCCGGTCATACTCGAGCGCCAGGGCTCGGTGAAGGACGAGGAAGGCTGCCTCTCCATTCCCGACATCTATGGCGACCTTGAGCGGGCCGAGCGCGTGGTGTGCGAGGCGGGGGACGAGAACGGCGTGCGCCGGCGCATCGAGGGCACGGGGCTCCTCGCCCGCGCGATCCAGCACGAGATAGACCACCTCGACGGCATCCTCTTCCTCGACCGGGTGGGGCCGTTCAAGCGGCGGCGCCTGATCAAGGACTGGGAGAAGGGCCGCAAGGGGCAGACCGGCTACATCAAGGAGCTCGCGGCCGAGGGCGCGGCGCAGGGCTGAGCCCGGCCAACGCAGAGGTTTCCGTGCGGGTCCTCTTTTTCGGCACTCCGGAGTTCGCCGTCCCCTCGCTCTTGGCGCTCTTGGGCGAAGGGTTCGACGTCGTCGGCGTCGTGACCCGCCCCGACCAGCCGACCGGCCGCCACCGCTCGAAGGCCTCGCCATCATCGGTCAAGATCGCGGCGCTCGCCGAGGAGATCCCCGTGCTCCAGCCCGACCGCCCTTCGGCCGACGAGTTCCTCGCCGAAGTCGCGGGCTTGGCGCCGGACATTTCGGCGGTGGTGGCCTACGGTCATATCCTGCCGGAGCGGCTGCTGAGCGTCCCGCGGCTCGGCTCGGTGAACATCCACGCCTCGCTGCTGCCCGCGCTGCGCGGCGCCGCGCCGATCCAGCGCGCCATCCTGAAGGGATTCACCGAGACGGGCGTGACCATCATACAGATGGACGCCGGTATGGACACCGGCCCGATCCTGCACCGGGTCACGACACCCATTCTCTCCGACGAGACCGGCGGTGAGCTTTCGGTGCGGCTCGCGGAGATGGGCGCGCTGGCCCTGGTCGAGGCGCTTACGCTGATGGAGGAGACGGGCCTGACGCCCCAGCCGCAGGATGGCGCGCAAGCGACCTACGCTCCCAAGCTGACGCGGGAAGAAGAGCGGATCGACTGGCGCTCGGGCGAGGGGGGGGGGGCCGAAGCAGTGACGCGCCGCATCCGCGCCTTCGATCCCACCCCCGGCGCGTGGACGGAGTGCCGCGGTCTTGCCATCAAGCTCTTCGGTGCTCGCGCCGCGGAGGGCAACGGCAAGCCCGGCGAGGTGCTGGTTGCCGGCGAGCTGCTGCGGATAGCGTGCGGCGGGGGCTCCGTCGAGGTGAGCGACGTGCAACCGGCCGGCCGCGCGCGGATGAGCGTGAAGGCGTTCGTGAACGGACGCGGCGTGGCGAAGGGAGACGTGCTGGCATGATCGCCGCCCTGCCCCGCCTGCACGCCGTCACCGATGACCGCGTGATCGGCGAAGGGCGCGTGGTGGAGCGCGTCGCCGTCATGGCGGCGGCGGCAGGTCCCGCGCTCGCGCTGCACGTCAGGGCGCGCGCGCTTGAGGGGCGGCCGTTGCTGGCGCTGGCGCGAGCGGTGAAAGAGGCGTGCGCGGAGCGTGGCGCGTGGTGCGTGGTGAACGGTCGGGCGGATGTGGCTCGCGCGGCGGGGGCGCATGCCGTCGTGAGCGGGCGAACCGGGCTCTCGGTGCGAGACGTGAAGCGCGTGGCGCCATCCGCGATGGTCGGCCGCTCGGTGCACGACGACCACGAGGCGCGCGCCGCCGCGGCTGAAGCCGCCGACTTCCTGATCGCGGGCGCGGTGTACGCGACTCCGAGCCACCCGGACGCGTCGCCGGCGGGCCTCGGCTTGGTGCGTGAGGCGGCGGCGCACGGTAAGCCGGTGGTCGCCATCGGCGGCCTCACGCCCGAACGGACGCCCGAGGTCATCGCCGCCGGCGCGTGGGGCGTCGCCGCGATCCGCGCGCTATGGGACGCGGCCGATCCGGCCACGGCGGTCATGGCCTTCCTGGCAGCGCTCCCCGCGCCGAGCGGCATCGTCCTGGTGGTGAACGGCGAATCCCGCCGGGCGCGCGCGGGTAGTACCCTGGCGGACCTGCTCGGCGACCTTGGCCTCGACCCGCGGGCGGTTGTGGTCGAGCACAACCGGCATATCGTTCGGAGGGACTCGCTCGGCGCCACGCCGCTCGCCCAGGGCGACGCGATCGAGCTGGTCCATTTCGTAGGCGGTGGATGAACGCGTGAGGACCGCATGACCACGACAGTTTCGGCGCCCGTCTTCCAGGACACCCCGTTCGAGGTCGGGGGGCGCTCGTTCCGTTCCCGGCTCCTGGTGGGCACCGGGAAGTACGCGGACAACGCGACCATGGTGCGCGCCATCGAGGCCTCCGGCGCGGAGGTGGTGACGGTGGCCGTTCGCCGCGTGAGCCTCGACCGCACCAAAGAAGAGGGCGTCCTCCATCACCTCGACCCGTCGCGGTTCTTCCTGCTCGCCAACACCGCGGGCTGTTTCACGGCGGAGGACGCGATGCGTTACGCGCGGCTCGCGCGCGAGGCCGGGTTCAACGAGTTCATCAAGCTCGAGGTCATCGGCGACCAGCAGACTCTGCTGCCCGACGCGGCCGGCCTGCTCGAGGCTACGAAGCAGCTCGCGAAGGAAGGCTTCAAGGTGATGGCGTACACCAACGAGGACCTGATCACCGCGCTGCGCCTCGAGGATGCGGGGGCAGCGGCCGTGATGCCGCTCGCCTCGCCCATCGGCTCGGGGCTGGGCCTCCTCAACCCGTACCACATCCGGATCATCAAGTCGCGGCTCAAGTGCCCGGTGATCGTGGACGCGGGCGTGGGCACGGCGTCCGACGCGTGTGTCACGATGGAGCAGGGCGTGGACGGGATCCTGATGAACACTGCGATCGCCGCCGCGCGGGACCCGGTCGCGATGGCGCACGCGATGCGGCTCGCGACCGAATCGGGCCGCGCCGCGTACCTGGCCGGCCGGATGCCGCGCCGCGAGATCGCGGTGCCGTCGAGCCCCACGACGGGGATGCTCCAATAGCCCTGTTCAAGCGCTCACGGGGCGCTGGGAAGCCGGCGCGCAAGGGCGGGATCGAACCGCCCGCCAAGCCCGCGGCCAAACCTCGCCGGAGTACCTCCGGCGGATCCGGGTGGCGAGCCCGCGCCAAGTGGGTCGCCTGGCTCGTCGCCGGTATCGCCGTGATGGCGGGGTCGGGCTATCTTGTGGCCGCGCTCGTGCTCTTCCCGTCGCCGCTGCTGCCCAACGAGCGGAACGTGACGCGGGTGATCGGACTCGGCGCGGACGAAGCGCGGCAAGAGCTGCAGCAGAAGGGGCTATCGGTTGAGATCGCGGGAACCGAACCGCACCCGACCGCGGCGAGCGGCGCGATCATCTGGCAGGACCCGGCCGAGGGCACCGCGGTCCCGCGCGGCTCGGTGGTCAGGCTCACCGTCAGCGGTGGCCCGCCTCGGGTGATGGTGCCCGACGTGCGCGGCCTGGACCTCGACCTGGCGCAGCGTCTACTGAAGGCTGTCGGCCTCACCGTCGGCGCGGTGGACACCGTGGACGAGAAGGGCGCGATGTCCGGCGTCGCGGTGGGCACCGAGCCACCCGCGCGGGACAGTTTGGCGATGGGCCGGAGCGTGATCATCTATCTGTCGAGGTAGCAGCCGCGTGACGATTCGCATCGCGCCCAGCATCCTCAGCGCCGACCTCGCCCATCTCATGGACGAGGTGGAGCGCGTGCTCGCGGGCGGCGCGGACCAGGTCCACCTGGACGTGATGGACGGGCGGTTCGTGCCCACCCTCACCTTCGGCGCGCCGGTGGTTCAGTCGCTGCGCCGCTTCACCGACGTGCCGCTGGACTGCCATCTGATGGTGGAGGATCCGGAGAACTACATCGGGCCGTTCGCGGATGCCGGCGCCACCTTCCTCACCATCCACGCGGAAGCGACGCGGCACCTGCAGCGGCATCTTTCGGAGATCAGAAAGCGCGGAATGAAAGCCGGCGTGGCGATCAACCCTGCGACGCCGCTCACCGCGATCGAGGAGGTCGTGGACGATATCGACCTGCTGCTCGTCATGTCGGTGAACCCCGGCTTCGGCGGCCAGAGGTTCTGGGAGCCGGCGGTGGAAAAGGTGGCGCGCGCGCGTACCATACTCGACCGCGTGGAGAGCGGGGCGCTGCTCGAAGTGGACGGCGGCGTGTCGCGCGAGACGGTGGGCCGGCTCTCGGCGGCCGGGGCCGACACCTTCGTGGCGGGGAATGCGATATTCACGGTGCCGGACGCGGCGGCGGAAGTCCGCGAGCTGAGGCACCTGGCCCAATCGGCCCGATCCGGGAAGGCGATGCGGGTATGAAGAAGCAGTGGATCATCGTGTTGGTCGTGGTGGGCGTGCTCACGGCCGGCGCCGTCATGGCGGTGAAGCTCTCGCCCGACATCTTCCCGGTGGAAGTGGGCTCGCGCGCGCCGGACTTCACGGCCGCGGACCTCGCGACGGGCGACCCGGTGACGCTCGCGAGCTATCGCGGCCAGGTCGTGCTGTTGAACGTCTGGGCCACCTGGTGCGAGCCGTGCCGGATCGAGATGCCGTCCTTCGAGCGGCTCCATCAGGAGCTGGGCCCGCAGGGCCTCAGGATCGTTGCGGTCAGCATAGACGAGGCCGGCCCGGACGTGGTGCGCGAGTTCCAGCGGGAGTACGGGCTCACCTTCCAGATCCTGCACGACCGCTCCCGCGCGATCGAGCGGACCTACCAGACGACGGGCGTGCCGGAGAGCTTCGTCCTGAACCGCGAGGGCCGCATCATGAAGAAGGTGATCGGCGCGACGGAGTGGGACTCGCCCGTGAACAAGGACCTGATCCGCCGCCTCCTGGCGCAGCGCGGGTAGCATGAGCGGCATCCGCGAAGTCCTGTTCCGCCGTTGGCAGCTCAAGGTCGCGGCGGTCGCCCTCTCAGTCATCCTCTGGGTCCTGATCCAGGCCGAGGAGACCACGTCGCAACTGGTGAGCGTCGAGCTGGAGCTCGAGGTGCCGCCCACCCTTGCGCTGGCGCGGCCCGCGCCGCCCATCCGCGCGCTGGTGACCGGCCCCGGGCGCGAGCTGATCAAGCTCTACGCTGCGCCGGTCATCATCCACGCCGCCATTCCCGCGAACGCCACCGTCCCGCGCTACACCCTCGCCATCGCGCCGGGAGACATCCGCCTTCCGCGCAACGCCAAGGTGACCATCCAGGACGTGGAGCCGCGCGAGGTGGAGCTCGACATCGACCGCTTCGTGACGCGCAACGTGCGGGTCGCGCTGCGCGGCGTGGTGGAGGCGGAGTCGGGATTCGCGCTCTCCGGCCCGCTGGTCCTCACGCCGAACGAAGTGCGAGTGAGCGGCCCCCGCATGCTGGTGGCCGAGGTGGACTCCGTGGTGACCGAGCCGATCGAGGTTCGCGGGGTGACGGCGGCGTTCGAGCGAACGGTACTGCTGGATACGCTGCGCAGCCTCTACCTGCGGGTATCGCCGCGCGAAGTCGTGCTGTCGGGCCGGGTGCGGAAGTCGTGATCCTTACTCCGATCACCGTGCTGGGCATCGAGACCTCCTGCGACGAGACGTCGGCGGCGGTAGTGCGCGGCGTGCCTGACGGCGACCGCGCCGAGTTGGCTTCGTGCGTCATCCTCTCGCAGGACGTGCACCACGTCTACCAGGGCGTCGTGCCGGAGCTGGCGTCGCGCGCGCATCTCAAGGCGGTGGGGCCGGTGGTGGACCGCGCGCTCGAGGACGCGAAGTACCAGCTCGATGACGTTGACCTCGTCGCGGTGACCGCCGGGCCGGGGCTCGTCGGAGCGCTCCTGGTGGGCGTGAGCTACGCCAAGGGCCTCGCGCTCGCGATGGAGAAGCCGCTGGTCGGCATCCATCACCTCGAGGCGCACCTCTTCGGCACGGCGCTGGAGGATGTGGACGCCGCGCCGCCTTTCATCGGGCTCATCGTCTCGGGCGGCCACACGATGCTGCTGGACGTGGAGCGCTGGGGCCACTACCGCCTTCTGGGCGCTACCCGCGACGACGCGGTCGGCGAAGCGTTCGACAAGGTCGGTTCGCTCCTCGGTCTGGGCTTTCCCGGCGGGCCGGCCATCGAGCGCGAGGCCGCGAAGGGCGACCCCTCGCGCTACCGCTTCCCTCGGCCGATGCTCCACGGTGGCCAGAAACCGGGCGACAGCGACTACTTCGATCTTTCGATGAGCGGCCTCAAGACGGCGGTCGTCTACGCCGTTCGCGGCGTGAAGGACCTCGACGCCGAGCGGCCGCACCTGGCGCGCGGCTTCCAGGACGCCGTGATCGCCGTGCTGGTGGCGAAGGTGCTGCGCGCAGTGGAGCGGACCGGCCGTCCGCGCGTAGTGCTGGGCGGCGGGGTCGCGTGCAACGGCGCGCTCAAGCAGGCGCTCAGGGATGCGCTGAAGCAGCGCGGAGTGACGTTGCACTCGCCCACGCCGCGCATCGCCACCGACAACGCCGCGATGATCGCGCGCACCGGCCTCTTCCGCGCCTCCGAAGCCGGCGGCGTGGTGGACGCCGAGGCGCGGCTTCCCTTCCCCGGCCTGGAGCAGTAGCAATGCCGCACCCCTACACCCCACACCCCACACCCGACACCCCGTCCCCATGACCGTCTACCCGTTCCTCATCCACTTCGGCCGCTTCACCGTCACCGGCTACGGCATCATGATGATGTTCGCGTTCCTGGTGGCGGGATGGGTCTACGCCAGGGAGGTGGCGCGAGCCGGCATGGACCCGGCGATAGCGTGGGACAGCGTCGTGTTCGCGGTGATGGGGGGTCTCGCGGGCGGGAAGCTCTACTACGCCGCGCTGGTGGGAGACCCGAGGGCGCTGCTCTCGCGCGGCGGACTGGTTTGGTACGGAGGGTTTGCGGGCGGGCTGATCGCCGTCTTCGCCTACATGTGGTGGAAGAAGCTCCCAATCAGGCGGCTGCTCGACCTCATCTCGCCGGCGATGGTGGTGGGTTACATGCTCGGCCGGGTGGGGTGCTTCCTCGTCAACGACGACTACGGTCTGCCGACCGCGCTGCCGTGGGGGATGGAGTTCCCGCGCGGCGCGCCGCCTTCGACCGCCGGCGTGCTGGAGCAGCAGTTCCATCTCACCATGCCGCCGGGGACGCCCGCCGAGCAGGTGATGGCGGTGCACCCGACTCAACTGTACGAAGTGGCGCTGATGTTCCTCATCTTCTGGTATCTGTGGCGCATTCGCGAGCACCAGCACGGGGCGGGCTGGCTGTTCGGGCTCTACCTGGTGCTGTCGGCCGCGGAGCGGTTCCTGGTGGAGTTCCTGCGGGCCAAGGACGACCGGTTCTTCGCGCCGTTCACGCTGGCCCAGCTCTTCAGCGTCGGCGTGGTCCTGATCGGGGCATGGATGCTGCGCCGTTACGCACAGCCGGAGATGGCACTGAACGCTCCCCCGGCGCCCGCGCCGGTTGCGTAGACCGCCGTTCGGATTTCGAACGCCCGCTGGCGGTGAACAGCCCCGCAGACCCGCTTTGAGGCCCCGCAACGGTCGCCATGCGCCAACTGCGCGCCGAATTCCCTTACGCGCGCCATTCTCGACCGTAACCCCTTTCGCACCGTACGGCCGGCTCTTGCTGCATTGCGTGATTGGTTGCGCGTTTTACCCTGGTGTGCGGCCGTTCGCGTGGCCAGCTTACCGAGTGGTCGCCGTGAACCTATCGCGACCCCGCGAGCAACCCAATTGCAGTTAAGAACTAGTTAGGCAACACGGGAATGGCGGAATGCCCCGCTCTGGCAATGTTGACCGAACCATTCGGCAGTCGCTCCAGGCCTTCGCGGACAAGGCACTGGAACCATCGTGGCGCGGTCGCGAGCGAGAGGCAATCTCTCACTATGCCTTTGGCTACCTGCTGCCTCACTTCAATGGGCGTCTCCCGTTCAGCCATCCGGCTCAGATCGGCATCGAGGTCTGCGTCCCCGGGGTGCCCGACCACAATGTGAAGGGTCGGGTAAACAAGGATCTTGTTATCTGGGGTACGCGCCGAATCGCGGCTACTTGGAATGAGGAATGGCTGCCGACTTTCGCTCCACGCTGCATCCTCGAATGGACGTACAGCCGGACGGGGCACGGTTGGCGGAAGGCCTGGGAATACGACATAACATGGCTACGGGCGTTTACTGAGGAGCGACGTGGCTGCATCGGCTATGCCGTGGCCCTAGTCGTAGCAGCCGGATCGCAGCAGCTTTTGGTGGCGCGCGTAGCGCTCGGCCGTGCCAACCTCAAGTGGCTGGTTCATTCGCCACGTGTTGCCTAACAACCGTTGAGCCTGTGCGAAAACACCGTTCTGAGCACCCCTAAGTTGTTGATTTACAACGCTGCCACTGCTGCCAAAGTGGCGTTTTCAGACGGGCTCCGTTTGAAGCTGCAAGCGCGGCCCGCTGTCTTCGCATGGCAGGTCTGCGGTGGCCGCGCTGCAGCTTAAACCGGATCCGTTAGGCAGCCACCGCTGACCGCGCTCCTTGCGCCCACGGTGTCTCGGATGTACAGTCTTCTGTACATTCGGAGGGTGCATGAAACGAGTCCGCCTCAGCAGGGGCATCCAACCGCTCGCTGAGTTCCGCGCGAACCTGGCAGCGGTGCTTGACCAGGTGCGCCGAACCCGGCGC
>JAUYOW010000215.1 GCA_030697825.1 Gemmatimonadales bacterium
GCGCCGATGATCGTGATGTCCTTGATGTCCCGTTCCGCCACCGCTGCTCCGCGTGTTTGGGCCGGAGGAACGGTAAGGGCGCGGACAGATTGCGGCTAGCTGCTTCACCACTTTGGCAAAGCCGGCGCCGATGTTGGACGAGCAGCACATGCCCGCCGGCCATCACCGCCATCAGGATCTCCTCGATCACCGCGGCCTGGCCTACGATGCGACGGGGACCTCGGCCCTGAGGCGCGCCGCCGCCTCAGCCCGCTCCTCGCGCGCGGCGAACGCCGGCAACCCGCCTACACCGCCTCCGACAAGCTCGTGAAGTTGAAGTCGTGCACCTTGATCGCGGGCATCACGATGTCCCCGCCCGCCTCGGTGCCCGCCAGCCGCTCCGCCCGGCCGAGCGTGTCGAGGTTGTTCAGCATGAACAGCGGCGAGTCGTTGAACCGGAAGTTCCGCACCGAGCGGCTGATCCGCCCGTTCTCTATGAGGAACGTCCCGTCGCGCGTGAGACCGGTATAGAGGATGGTGCGCGGGTCCACCTGGCGGAGATACCACAGCCGCGTCACCAGTACGCCGCGCTCCGTCGACGCGACCATCTCGTCCACGGTCGCGGTCCCGCCCGCGAGCTTCACGCCGCTGGGGAAACCGGTGGGCTGCTGGTTCTGCCGTTGCGCCCAGAAGCGCGAGTAGAAGAGCTGTCTCAACACGCCGTTCTCGACCCACCCCTGCCGGCCGAGCGGGAGGCCCTGCCCGTCGAACGGCTGCGCGAGGAGTTGCGGGTCCCGCGGGTCGCTGAAAATGGTGACGCGCTCGTCCACGATCCGCTCGCCGATCTTGGTCCCGCCGCCTTCGCGCGTGAACGCGCTCCGTCCCTCATCAGCCGAGCGCGCGTCCAGCGAGAACGCCATGAGCTGCACCAGGTCGCCGGCGGCCTGGGGTTCCAGTATGACGGTGTACCGCCCGGGCTCGATCGCCACCGGATTGCGTGAAGCGCGCGCCTTGTCCACGGCGCGCTGGGCCACGCCGCGGAAGTCGAGCTGGCTCCAATCCTGAGAGTCCGCGGCCGCCCATCCCGAACCGGTGCCGTCCGCCGTGCGCACCGTCAGCGTGTAGTTGGCGCTGGTGTTCCGATGATACGCGAACAGGCCCGCCTGGTTGCCGATCGCGCCCGAGTTCGCCTGGGTCACGATGAAGCCGGCCGCCATGAGGTCACCGGCGGCACGCGTCTGCTCGAGCGCAGTCAACGCCGCGCGCGCGCGGTCGCCAGGCGCGAGGTTTGCCGTCGAGTCGAAGAACGCGTTCACCGGCTGGTAGGTCTGCGGGCCCAGCGACGGCATCGCCTCCGGGTCGTCCGGCGCCAGCCGCGCCAGCGCCTCTGACTGGGAGACGAGCCGGTGGAGCGAGTCGTCGGAAAGGTCGTTGGACGTCACCACGGCGTGTTTGGGCCCGAACGCGCTCGACACGGCGATGTTGGCGTCTTCCACGCTCCCCGACGTGGAAAGCTGGTTGGCGGCGAACCGGGTGTTGCCGGTCACGTTGCTGTTCAGGTTCACCTGCACTTCGTCCGCCCGCGACCACCGCACCACCTTCTCGATGATCGCCTGCATTTCCTGGCGCGACATCACGGGATTGCTCACCGCCGCCTCCCCGTGTTGATGACGTTGATCTGCCGGAACCGCGCGGGCACCGCGCCGTGGCTCACGGCGTTCGCCTGGCCCGGCTGTCCCTTGCCGTCGAAGAAGGCGCCGCCCAGCTCGTAGCTGCGCCGCCCGCCGATCAGGTCCATGGCGTTCCAGAAGTCAGGGGTGCGCATCTGGTACGCCACGTCCTTCAGCATCCCCGTGATGCGGCCACCGCGGATCTCGTAGAAAAGCTGCCCGCCGAACTGCGCGTTGAAGCGCTGCTGGTCTATCGAGAACGACCCGTCGCCCATGATCGCGATCCCCGCGTCCGTCGCCGCGATCAGGTCGTCCCACGTTCTGTCCTGCTCACCCGGCATCAGCGACACGTTCGGCATCCGCTGGAACGCGACGTTCTGCCAGCCCTGAGCGTACGAGCAGCCGTGCGACCGCGTCTCCCGACCCTGCCGGTCGTAGTACCAGCGCAGCCAGCCGGCCTGCTCGCGAGTGGTCTGGTAGTCGTTGAAGATGCCGTTCCGCACGATCTGGAAGTTCTCCGGCTGCACTCCGTCGTCGTCGTACCCGATGGTCGAGAGGCCACCCTCCTGCGAGCGGTCGCCCTGGATGTTCATGAAGTCCGGGCCGTAGCGGAACGTGCCGAGCTGGCGCTCCGGCGGCGCGAGGAAGCTGGTCCCCGCGTAGTTGGCCTCGTAGCCCATCGCGCGGTCCAGCTCGGTCGGGTGGCCGATGGACTCGTGGATGGTGAGCCAGAGATGCGACGGGTGCAGCACCAGGTCGTACCGCCCGACTTCGACGGGCCGGGCCGTGAGCTTCTGCGCCGCCTCTTCGCCCCATCGAGGCGCGTTGCCTACCAGGTCCACCTGCTGGACATACTCCCACCCGCGGCCCATGGGCGCCGCGACGTTACCGCGGTTCTGGAAGTCCGAGCGGTCCGGCGAGATGGCGGTGATCTGCATCTGCGGCCAGCTCCGGACCGCCGTCTGCGCGATCACCGAGCCTTCGGTGGAGGCGAAGTTGCGTTCCTCCTTCACGAAGTAGAACCCGCTGAAAACGAAGCGGACGTTGGTGGCCCGCATCGCCGCGGCGTTGGCCCTGAGGAGGAGGTCCGCCTTCTCCTCGACGGGGATCGTCCAGGGGTCCACCTGGTACGCGCTCCGCCACGACGCGTCGGGAAACCCCTGCGTCGGCACCAGCTCGATGGCGCGGTCACGCGCCACCCGGTTGGCCCGCGCGATAGCGACCGCCTCGCGAGCCGCGCCTAGCATGCCGTCCCGCGTGAGGCGCCGCGTCGCGGCGAAGCCCCAGGTGCCGTCCACCAGCACCCGCACCCCGCAGCCGATCGTGTCGGTGTCCACTATGTTCTGGATCTGTTGCTCGCGGGTGAACACGAAGTTCTGACGCTGGCGCTGGATCCGCGCGTCGGCGTAGCCCGCGCCCGCCGACCGGGCGGCGTTGAGCGCCTGCATCAGCAGCTCGCGGATGGACGCGTCCATTTTCGGCGCGGGCGATGCCGCGGCCGGCCGCGGACGCAGCAGCCCGCCGGTCGCCGCCACGGCGCCGGCCGCGCCGGCCGCACCGGCCAGCTTGAGGAAGTCTCTGCGATCCGTCATGCCATGCCTTTCATGCGGAGGAGGGGACCCGTCCGAAAGACTACGCTCATGGAAGATTGACCGTTCAGCTGCTTCACCGCCTTCGTTCGCTCTGCCAGCAGCGTCGCGAGATGAGTGTCAGCCCCTCGGAGCTCGTCGCTGAGCTGCTCGCGAACGAGCGACTCGACTCGCATGCGATTGCCAAGGGCGACCCCGTAAGCCCCGGTGGCGGCGAAGCCGCGCGTCAGACCACGGCTGCGACCTCCCGCGACCATTCGGCAATCACGTCCTCCGTCGAACGCAGCTGCCGCGATGCGTCCGTCGCGTACCAAGCCTTGAAGTACTCCAGACCTGCTTCATGCGCTTGCTCGGTGAAGGCTTGAAGCGCGTCGGTGACCCACACCAGGTCGTACCCCTTCTGGAACGCGTCGCCGCTGGCGTGGCGGGCGCAGCAGTCGGTGTGGAGGCCGGCAATGTACAGTCGCGTTATCCCCTGTTCGCGAAGGATGCGCTCGAGCTCCGTGCTTGCGAACGGGCTGTACGTCGTTTTCTCCAGCACGATATCCCCCGGCGCCGGCCGGAGATCCGGAACGATCTCTGCCTGCCAGGTACCCTGCATCGCGTGAGGGGGCCACTTCTTGAGCTCGCTGTCGCCTGGGGTGTGTGCGTCCGTCGTGTAAATCACCAGGACGCCGGCCTGTCGCGCGGCACCGAGCATGCGCCTCAGTCCAGGAATGATCGCTTGCGCTCGGCGCTGGTAATCCGGCCCGCCGGCTTCGGCAATCACACCCTTCGGGAAGACGAAGTCGTTGGCCATGTCGATGACGAGGACGGCGCTACGGTCGGGCATACTGCCTCCCATTGGATAGAAGTGCCGCACTCAGGGGGCCGATTGGGCAACGCCTAAGCCCGCCGACGCTGACGGGCTCTCCCGGTGCGGGGCGCATACCGTGCGCCAACGGTCCTGTGACAGAAACGGAATCTAGCGCGAAGCCGTCTACGGCGCAGCCGGCCCCGTCGGCAGCGGCACAAAGGTTCACAAGTACCGCGCCACCGCCATCGTGATCACCGCGACCGCGAGCAGGTGGGCCACCGCCACGGCACTGGTCCTGGCACGCCGCTGAAGCGCCTGGATCTGGGCCTGTTGCTCCGGCGTCGGCGAGCCGCCCGCGGCCTGGGCGATCGAGAGGACCTGGAGCGTGGCGCGCCGCATCACGAAGAACCCGATCAGGAAGCCCACGACCGAAGCCGTAGCGCCCACGCTCAGCGTGATACCGGTGCGAGACCCCATCCACTCGGCGGAGCCGCCGGCGACGCGCCAGATGAGGAACCCCCCGGACAGGATGGTCAGCATCGCGAGCACCGGCACGATCGTGAGGACGCGCGTGGCCACGAGACGCTGCATGAACTGCCCGCCCGCCGGGCCGGAAGCCTTCACCGCCGGCTGGAGGAAGCTCACGATGAAGAAGATGCTTCCCGCCCAGAACACCCCGCACAGGATGTGAATGAGCCGAAGCGCGATCATGGGGACGTCCATCGTTCATCTCCGTGGTTGAGGGCCACAATCATGCAGCCTGGAGGCGCGCGCCCACAAGGCTCCCTCTGAGGACCTCAAGCGGGGCGCCGAGTTTTCAGGAATGGGCCCGCGTAAGCCGCGCCGCCGGCCATCCTCCGACCGTCAGAGCGGCTGGATCGTCTCTACCAGTGCGGCCGCCGCCACCGCCCGGAATCCCTCCTCGAGCGGAAAGGTGTGGGGCCCCGCGTGGATGACGTCCACGTGTTCGAGGCGTAGCGTTTCGCGCGCCGCGCGCATCGATCGCGTCGCGGCCGGGGCGGTGGTACGCTTGATCTCAAAGCCGAGGCGGCGGCGCCCCCGCACCACGAGGAGGTCCAGCTCGGCGCCGGCGTGCGCGGCCCAGAAGAACGCCTCCTCGGGGGCGGCGCCGAGGCGCGCTAGCAGCTCCCCCAGCAGAAACCCCTCCCAGGACGCGCCCACTTTGGGGTGTCCCTCCAGGTCGTCTCGCGTTTCCAGGCCGAGCAAGGCGTGGAGCAGTCCCGAGTCGGAGACGTAGACCTTAGGCGACTTCACCTGTCGTTTCCCCACGTTCTCGTGCCAGGGCGGGAGCTGGCGGAGCACCAGCGCCCCTGTCAGCACGTCGAGATAGCGGCGGACGGTGGTCGCCGCCACGCCGAACGCCCGCGCGAGCTCGGCGCCGTTCCACACCTGACCGTGGTAATGCGCGAGCATGCGCCAGAAGCGGTGCATCGTGACGCCGGGGATCTGGACGCCGAGCGCGGCGAGATCCCGTTCGAGAAAGGTGCGAACGAAAGACCGCCGCCACTCAAACGACTCGGCGGTGGACCGCGCCAGGTACGATCGCGGGAAACCTCCCCGGAGCCACCGGCGGTCGAGCGCCTCGATTCCCACTTCGTCGAGCGCGAAGCCGTCGAGCTCGTGGTACGCGATCCGTCCGGCCAGCGTCTCGGCGCTCTGGCGGAGCAGATCCGGCGAGGCGCTCCCCAGCACGAGGAACCGGACCTTGGAGTCCGGACGGTCCACGAGCACGCGGAGCACCGGGAACAGATCCGGGCGTCGCTGCACCTCATCCAGGATGACCAGTCCTTCGAGCTTCTCGAGCGCGAGCTTGGGTTCCGCGAGCCGGGCTAGATCGTCCGGGTCCTCCAGATCGAACCGGCGCTTTGGGCCCCGGAACCGGCGGCCGACTTCGCGCGCCAGGGTAGTCTTGCCCACCTGGCGCGCGCCGAGCATGCCGACGACCGGGTGGCGCTCGAGCAGTGCCAGCACCCGACGCAGGTGGCGTGTCCGGGGGAGGAGGGTTGACATTGGTTCGAAAAATGAGCGCAATAAGCTCGTTTTTCAAGTCTATGGCTGGCCTGCCGGACTGGGGGCTTCAGGATTCCTATCCCAAGGGGTCCCGGGAGCGGCGGCCGTGGGAGGAGGACGACTGGTGGTGAGGCGGACGGCCTTGCGCAATGCTACCTGCTATCCTACCTTTGGTAGTATGAACGCGTACCGGATACCTCCGGGCCGGGTCACGCGGGTGAGCGAGCTGATCCGGGCCCCCGGCAAGAAGGCCAAGGCGTCGGTCACCATCTCCCGGGGCCTGCTCGACGCTGCGGATGACGTTGCCGGGGCAGCGGGACGCTCCGCGCTGGTGGAGCGCGCGGTGCGCGTGTACCTGCACCGCCTGGTACGGCGCGCGCGCCGCGAGCGCGAGCTGGCCCTGCTCAACGCCTACGCGCCGCGCCTAAATGCCGCGGCCGAGCGGGCGCTCGCCGATCAGGCCGACCTCGAAGACCTGTGATCCGCGGGGAGATCTACCGCCTCGCACCCCCGCCTGGCGGCGATCCGAAGCGGGCCCGCTGCTACGTGGTGGTCAGCCGCCAGACGTTGCTCGACTCGAAAGCCGACAAGGTCGTGTGCGCGCCCGTGAACACCACCTTCGTCGGGCTGGAGACCCAGCTTCCCGCCGGCGTCGCGGAAGGGCTCAAGCATTCATCCTGTGTCAACTGCGACCAGCTGCTGCTGATCGACAAGGGGCGGCTGACGAACTTTGTCGGTTCTCTCTCGGCCGAGAAGCTGCGCGGGCTCAGGCGAGCGCTACGAGTCGCCCTCGACGTTGAGTAGGTTGTAGCGCTTGCATAAGCACCAGCCAATCAACACATTGTATATTGGCTTCGGTGTTTCTTCGGGGAGGCCTAGTGGGGGACCGCACCCAGATCGAGTGGACCGACGCCACCTGGAACCCGGTCACGGGCTGCACGCGCGTGAGCGCCGGCTGCGACAACTGCTACGCCGCAACCTTGGCCAACGGCCGGCTTGCCGAGGTATACGGCCGCCGCCTCCCGGTCGTGGATACCCCGACGAACCGAAGCGATCCGTTCGCGGTAAGGCTCTGGCCCGAGCGGCTGCCGCAGCCCGATCGCTGGAGGGACTCGCGTCTCGTTTTCGTCAACTCCATGTCCG
>JAUYOW010000216.1 GCA_030697825.1 Gemmatimonadales bacterium
CCAGTCGGGCCCGAAGCACCGCAGCCTCGCGCAGCCAGGCTTCGGCATCGATCGGCCCGGCACCGACGCCGCGCTCCAGGCATACGATGATCTCGCCGTTCAGGCTGCGGCGGTGGGCTTCCGCCTGGCGCTTCAGTCGGCTGTAGAGCTCGGGCGGCATGCCCTTGATCGTCAGGGTCGGCATCGTGGGTTCCTTTCCGGTACCATTATGGAACCTGGCGCCCTACTTCGTTCTGCGCAAGGGCGGCACGCCCCTAACGACTTGCTGCTCAGCCGCGTCCTGCTCGCCCGACTGGACGAGCGGGGACTACATCATAGGGGTTGATGCGGAACCACCGTGGCACTGTTACCCATCATCCCGGTTGCTCATGGCGATTGTCCAAGATCAGTGTCTTCGCCTGGAGCCCAGCAGCTGGGGAACTTGGAGCGCATGGCAGCCACCAACCGACCATGAGCTCCCGACCGCAGCGCTAGTGCGTCAAGGTATGCGGCTACGTCTTGCTGCCACGTCCTGCGCGCTTGAAAGTCGCAGATGACCTCGCTAATCGTCTGAAGCCGGAATGCCGTCTCCTCAGCGCGAATGATCTGGCCCATCTGCAGGGCTGTGTTTGCCAACGTCACAAGGGCGCCTGAGCGATTCAAGGCCTCCGAAAACTCGACGCTTTGCCTAGGTTGAGTGAACAGCCCTGTTCCGGGATCATAATCGACGTAGAAACCAATCGTCTTCTCGCTGGAAATGCGAGACCGTGTGGGATAGCCGTCCAGAACTTTCCCGGCCGGAGTAGTGACTTCAACATGGAGTGGATTGAACCACTCGAAGAAGAAAGCACCGTACGCCTTTGAGTCATGGTGCGTCCAGCGGCGCCAGAACAACTCCCAGTGCTGAGCGGTCTTGCGGCCGGCGACCGCGGAAAGAAGCATGTAGGACTTTCCGACCTCTTCCTGTCCAATCTGACATAGCGCCAGGGCGACCGCGGGCGAGTCAAGAGCCTTCTGGCTTACCTTGAGGAGGTTGATGGCGTTGTCCACACAACACCAATAGCCCTGGAAACACGCTTCGGGCGACAATGCTATGGACTTGCGAGTCTTCGCCATGACGCCTAACTGGTGTTTGACCGCAATTGGGTCGCTGTCACCTACGGCGATACAGACCTCGGGAACGCTGCGTAAGCCAGCTGCACCGCGGCACCGGCCACACCCGCAAGAACGTGCATCCACCACACCATTGGAGCAAGGGCCGGCGGCGCTCAGCCACGAGGGTTACGGAGAATCAGTGGCGTTTCGCGGTGGGATACCTCCTATCCCTCAATCGCGTTGACGCCGGCCCCGCAATCCCTAGATTGCGGGGCCAGATGAGCCACCCGCCACTCGACCCGCGCCTGACCGAGCAGCGCAATCCCGCGACGGCCGAGATCGATCTCGCCGACCCGCTCGCCATCGTTGACCTGATGAACGCGCAGGACCGCCAGGTTCCGGAGGCGGTTCACGCCTGTCGCCGGGAGATCGCGCAGGCGATCGAGCTGGTCGAGGCCGCGTTCCGCGCCGGCGGCCACCTCTACTACGTCGGGGCGGGCACCAGTGGCCGCCTCGGCGTGCTCGACGCGGCCGAGTGCCCACCGACCTTCGGCACGCCGCCGGAGCTGGTGCAGGGGATCGTCGCGGGCGGCTACGCCGCGTTGGTGAAGAGCGCGGAGGGCGCCGAAGACGACTTCGACGCCGGCGCCGCAGCCGTGGAAGGGAAGGAGGTCGGAGCAACGGACGTCGTTTTCGGTATCGCCGCGAGCGGCACCACGCCCTACGTGCGCGGCGCGATCAGCCGCGCGGCGGCGCGGGGGGCGAAGACGGTCCTCCTCGCTTGCAGCGACCCTCCGAAGGACCTCCTCCTCAACGTGGACGTCGCCATCCTGCCCAAGGTCGGCCCGGAAGCGCTCACCGGCTCGACGCGGCTCAAGGCGGGGACCGCGACCAAGCTCGTCCTCAACACGGTGACGACCGGTGCGATGATCCGCTGGGGCAAGGCCTACGGCAACCTGATGGTGGATCTGGTCGCGCTCTCCGACAAGCTCAAGGACCGCGGCGAGCGCATCGTGATGGAGGTGTGCAGCGTGCCGCGCGAGGCCGCCCGGGCCGCGATCGCCGGCGCGAAAGGACGGGTCAAGACGGCGATCGTGATGCTGAAGCGCGGCGTGGACCGCGAGTCGGCTGAGCGGTTCGTCGCGGAGGCGGGCGGCTACGCGCGCCAGGCGATCGGCGCGCGGCCGCCGCCGGTCCAGCCGCCGCCCCCAGGCGACGCGGGTGACTGAGCCGGCGAGGCAGCTGCTGGCGGTCGGCGTCATGTCGGGTACCTCGCTCGATGGCGTGGACGCGTGCCTGGTGCGCATCGAGGAGCCCGCGCCCGAAGACTTCCGCGTCGCGCTGTTGATGTCGCGCACGATCCCTTTCGGAGCGGCACGAAGGGAGCGCATCGCCGC
>JAUYOW010000217.1 GCA_030697825.1 Gemmatimonadales bacterium
GCGCGAGCGATACGACGGTGGCGCCGTCCGCTGTTTCCGCGGGCCGCGGCTCGAGGCCGAGGACGTCGCGGTAGAAGGCGAGCGCTTCCTCGAGGTCCCGGACGGCGATGCCGACGTGCGCGAGGCGCGCGCTCGCGGCGCCCGCGAGTTTGGGTGAGAGCACGCACACATTCTAACGTGGGGCAGCAAGCCATGGCAGGGTCGCAAGCGACGGCAGTGAACGACGGCACGTTCCAGCAGGAGGTCGAGCAATACGGCGGCCTCGTGGTGGTGGACTTCTGGGCGGAGTGGTGCGGCCCGTGCCGGATCATCGCGCCGATGCTCGAGCAGTTGTCGTCCGAGTACGCCGATCAGGGCCTCAAGGTCGTCAAGGTGGACGTGGACGTGAACGTCCAGACGGCCATGCGGTTCAATGTCCGTTCCATCCCGGCGCTGCTATTCTTCAAGAACGGCAAGCACGTGGACACCGTGATAGGTGCCGTGCCCAAGGCGCATCTGGCGGGGAAGATCACCCAGCACCTCTGATGCGGGCGTCGACCGCGGTCCTCATCGACACCTCCATCCGGCTATGGGATCTGGACTTTCCCCGGAGCCAGGTGCTGCTCGCCCGCACCCGCTCGGCCTACGTGCACATCGACAATCTCATCGCCTTCAGCAAGCGCGACCGCGACGGCAAGGTGGATGCCTACCTCGCCGTCTACCTCCCTGACGAGCTGGCCCTCCTCTTCTTCTTGGGCGGCGACCTGGTGAACGCGGCGATGCTCACGCCGGTCGGGCGATTCCAGGCTTCGATCGCCGAAGCCATGCGCCACATCCGAGCCGAGCCGGAGCGCGCCGAGATCGCCTTCCACTCCGCCCCGCGCGAGCAGCTCGCGGCGATGTACGCTACCTGCGCTCAGGCGCCGATCGATATGGGGCTCGACGCCTCCAGCCCCGAATCGCTCTTCAGGGTGCTGTTCGAGCGGCGATGGACCGGGCTCCTGGAGCTGATCTCCAACGGGCGCGTCAACTATCTCCAGGTCCGGGAGGGGCGCTTCTCGTCCGGGCTCTTCGCCGGCCGGCGTGAGGACGAGGCGCCGACCGCGTACGTCAGCCGGCTCTTTACCGGCGGCCCCGGCGAGCCGACGCCGCGCGTGGTCGCGAAGGCCTACGCCGAAATGGCGGCGCTCCCGCTCCAGGCACCGCCGGCGATGGTCGCGATGTTCCGCCGCTTCGTCTGGGACCTCGCCGAGCTGGCAGAGATCGAGATGCCCGGCGACGCCGGGAAGCGGGCGGAGCGGGCGCGTACGCGGCTCATCGCCGAGCACGAGGTGCTGAAGTCCGTGGGCGGGCCGCGCGGCTCGGACGTCGCCGACCCGATCGCCGAACCGTCGGTCATCGCGGACGGCGTGGCAGCCTGGGCGCGCGATTTCCTGAACGAGCTCGAGGTGGTGCACCCGCAGATCGCGCCCCGGCTCCTCAAGGACGCCGCGCGCGAGCACCGCTTCGCGCTCTCCGCGGTCGGGTTCTTCGACCGGCTCCCGTGGCGCATCCAGTGGTGAGGGCGGGCAGGCTCTTCATGGTGAGCACCCCCATCGGTCACCTGGGGGATTTTTCTTTTCGAGGGGTCGAAGTGCTGCGGCAGGTGGCGCTGATCGCGGCCGAGGACACCCGGCACACCCGGCGCCTGCTCACCCACTACGAGATAACGGCGAGGCTCATCAGCATCCACGCGCATACGAGAGTGGAGGAGATCGAACGGCTGCTGGACCGGGTCGAGCGCGGTGAGGACGTCGCCTACGTCACGGACGCCGGGACGCCGGGAGTGTCGGATCCCGGCGGCCTGATCGCGGAACGGGCGCACCGGCGCGGCATCACGGTGGTGCCGGTGCCGGGACCCGCGGCGGTCCTCGCAGCCTTGACCGCGGCGGGTTTTCCCGCGGACCGTTTCCTCTTTCTGGGCTTCCTCCCCCGGCGTGGCACCGGGCGCGCCGAGCTGCTGGAGCAGATCGCCGCTTCGGCGTGGACTTGCGTGTGCTACGAGGCGCCCGGCCGGACGGCGGCGCTGTTGCGCGACCTCGCCGCGCGATGCGGGGACTCCCGTGCGGCCGCCGTCGCGCGGGAGCTCACCAAGATCCACGAGGAGGTGCGCCGGGGAACGTTGGGCGAGCTGGCCGCGTACTACGAAGCACACCCCCCGCGCGGCGAGGTCACTGTCGTCGTTGGCGCGCGACCCCGACAGGAGGTTGTCGCCGCGGAGCCCGCTCCCGACGCCGATCACCTGGTGGCCGAGCTCAGGGGGAGCGGCCCTCCGGCCGCGGTCGCCAAGGAGCTGGCCAAACGACTCCGCATCTCGCGCCAGGAAGCTTACCGGCTGCTGACCCGCGCATGAGCACGGGCGGGGTCGGCGCGCTCACCATCGGCCGGCTGCACTACGACGGCGGCGGTGACTGGTACGCCAATCCGTCGAGTCTCCCCAACCTGCTCCGGGAGGTTCGGGAGCGCACCACGCTGCGCACCACGGAGCGCGAGCGCGCCGTTCGCCTGACGGACCCGGGACTCTGGGGGGTCCCTTACCTCTATATGACGGGGCACGGGAACGTGCTGTTCTCTCCGGACGACGTCAGGATCCTGCGGCGTCACGTCGAGACCGGCGGCTTCCTGCACGCGGACGACAATTACGGCATGGATGCGTCGTTCCGGCGCGAGATCGCGAAAGTGTTCCCGGACCGGCCGATGGCCGATGTCCCGCTCTCGCACCCGGTCTATCATCTAGTGTACGAGTTCCCGGCCGGCATCCCGAAGATCCACGAGCACGACGGTCGGCCGGCGCAGGGGCTCAGTATCTTTCTGGGGGGGAGGCTCGCGGTCTACTATTCCTATCAGTCCGACCTCGGTGACGGCTGGGAGGATCCGGACGTCCACCATGATCCCGCGCCGGTCCGGGAGCAAGCGATTCGCATGGGTGTGAACCTCTTCGCGTACGCGGTCAGCGCGTCGGCATGAGCGGCGCGGTCTTGGGGCTCGCCTCGGTGCGGCGCGCACTCGCGACGCGGCGCGCGCTCGCGCTGGTACTGGGCGCCGCGCTGGCGCTGGCGGCGGCGGGCGCGGCGCTCGCGGCCCGGCTCGGGCTG
>JAUYOW010000218.1 GCA_030697825.1 Gemmatimonadales bacterium
GGACATGATCCTGTTGAGACTGAAACACCACGCCCCGCCCGAGTAAGCCCTCTAACGGGGCGTCTCCTGCTTGCCTTGGCGTCTGCGGCGTCTGCGAAATGGTCTTGATGTGCATGGGTAGAGTTGAACTACCGACCTCACGCTTATCAGGCGTGCGCTCTAACCACCTGAGCTACAGGCCCGGGAAACGGCCGTTAAGTTGGCCGTTGGACCTCCGAATCACCGTTGGACCTCCGCTTCGCCGACGCCGGCCGCCTCGCGCCCCCCAACGGCTAACGGCCAACGGCTGTCCTGGTCACTCCCCCCACTCCCGCTTCGGCCGTCCACCACCGCCGCGCCGAGGCTCGCCGTCGTCATCGAACTCCTCGTCGAAGTCGTCGTAGTCCTCGTAGTCCTCTTCTTCGTCGACCTCGTCCTCGGCCTCGTCGTCGTCCAGGCCCTCGTCCTTGAACTCATCGTCCTCTTCGAAGTCTTCCAGACCCTCGAACTCCTCTTCCTCTTCGTCGGTGCGGCGCCCGCGCTGCGTGGTACGCGGTTCCGACGCCCTCTGCCGGGTCATTGCTGCCTCCAGAAAAAGTTCCAGCCCGTTTCAACGCTACCCGACGTCATTCGGCCGCCGCCCGCGCGGCCCGATTCATCTTCCTGCGCTCGTTCTGGCCCAGGGCCCGCTTGCGAAGGCGGATCGCCTTCGGCGTGACCTCGATCAGCTCATCGTCCTCGATGTACTCGAGTGCGAGTTCCAGGGTAACCGCCCTCGGCGGTTCAAGCAAGACGTTCTCGTCCGACCCGGAAGCCCGCATGTTGGTGAGCTTCTTCCCCTTGGCCGGGTTCACGTCCAGGTCCCCCGGCCGGCAGTGCTCGCCCACCACCATCCCCTCGTACGCCGCCTCCCCAGGACCCACGAACAACACCCCCCGCTCCTGCAAGTTGAAAAGGGCGTACCCCACTACCTCGCCCTGCACCATGCTCACCATCACACCGCGGGTCCGTCCTTGCAAGGGGCCCGCCCAGGGGCCGTACTCCAGGTACCGGTGATGGATGACCCCGGTTCCACGGGTGTCGGTCAGGAAGTCCGACCGGTAGCCGAACAGCCCGCGCGCCGGGATCCGGAAACTCATCCGCACCATCCCCATCCCGGGGTTCTTCATCTCCAAGAGCTCGGCGCGGCGCGGGCCGAGCTTCTCCATGACGATGCCCACGAACGCCTCGGGCACGTCTATCATCAGTTCCTCGTAAGGCTCGAGCAGCTGCCCGTCAGTCCCTTCGTGGGTGATCACCCGCGGCCGCGAGACCAGGAACTCGTAGCCCTCGCGCCGCATCGTCTCCATGAGGATGGACAGGTGCAGCTCTCCGCGCCCCGAGACCTTGAACGTGTCGGGAGAGTCGGTCTCCTCCACCTTCAGCGAGACGTTCTTCTCCACCTCGCGGAACAGCCGCTCGCGCAGCTGCCGGCTGGTGATGTACTTCCCGTCGCGACCCGCGAAGGGGCCGCTGTTCACGACGAAGTCCACCGCGATCGTCGGTTCCTCCACGGCGATCCCCTCCACCCGGTCCGGCGCCTCGGGGTCGGTCACCGTCATGCCGATCTCGACGCCCTCGAGCCCCGACAGGGCGACGATCTCGCCCGCGCTCGCTGCCTCGATCTCGACCCGCGCCAGTCCCTCGAAGCCGTGCAGCTTCTGGACCTTCACGCGAGGGAACGTTCCCTCCGCCACCCTTCCCGGCTCGCCCAGCGGCAGGAGCGCAACGGTGTCGCCCACCCGCATCGTCCCGCGCAGGATCCGCCCGATCGCTATCCGCCCCACGTACGGCGAGTGGTCTATGGTCGAGACCAGCATCTGGAACGGCCCCAGGGCGGCGACCGGCGGCGGCACGTGCGCGATGATGGCCTCGAAGAGCGGCGTGAGGTCTGCGCCCGAAGGCCAGGCATGCCCCGAATGGTCCCGCTCCCCGCTCCCCGCTCCCCCCGGAAGCTCGTGAAACGCCACCCCATGCCGGCCGCTCGCGTAGAGGAAGGGCGCGTCCAGCTGCTCGGGCGACGCCTCGAGGTCTATGAGCAGGTCGAGCACCTCGTCGTGCACCCTTAGCGGCTCGGCGTCCTGCCGGTCGATCTTGTTGATGATGACGATGGGCCGGAGCCCCAAGGCGAGCGCCTTCCGGGTCACGAAGCGCGTCTGAGGCATGGGACCTTCGGCGGCGTCCACCAGGATCAGCACGCCGTTCACCATCTTGAGTATGCGCTCGACCTCGCCCCCGAAGTCGGCGTGCCCGGGCGTATCCACGATGTTGATCTTGACGTCGCCCCAGCGCACCGCCGTGTTCTTGGCGAGGATGGTGATGCCCCGCTCACGCTCCAGCGGGTTGGAGTCCATGACGCGCTCCATCACCTGCTGGCCGACCCGGAAAACACCCGCCTGGCGAAGCATCTGGTCCACCAGCGTCGTCTTGCCGTGGTCCACGTGGGCGATGATAGCGATGTTGCGGATCTGCACTGGGAAGGAGCCTACTTCGCGAGAAAGACGGTGTCCGGTTTCAGGTGTTGGGTGTCGGCGTGCGGCAAGGTAGTGGGGCCCCGGGACGGCGGCAAGGGGCTGGAGGTCACCTCATCACGTCGTCACAAATCTCCTCTTTTTCCAGCTGGACGGTCACATGCTGGATCCCGAAATCCTTCACGCGCCGGGTGATCTCCTCCAGCACACTCTGATGCTGCCCCGGGTCCGGCACAGTGGCATGCCCGCTCATCGCCACGATCCCGCTGCTGACAGTCCACACGTGAAGGTCGTGCACGCCGCGCACGTTGGGCACCGCCGCGATGGCCGCCTCCAGCTCCGGCATCGAGACGTGGGCCGGGGCCGCCTCGAGGAGCACGTCCACCGACTTCCGCACCAGGCGCAAAGCACTCGCCAGGAGCAGCAGCGAAAGCCCGATCGAGATAAGAGGGTCGGCGGCGAGCCAGCCGGTGGCGAGGATCACGGCGCCCGCGGCGATCGCTCCCAGCGAGCCGACGATGTCGCTGAGCACGTGCAGGTAGGCGCCGTGGACGTTGAGGCTCTCGCCCTTGCCGCGGTGCAGCAGCACCATGGCCGCCAGGTTGGCGGCGAGCCCCAGGGTCGCGACCGTGAACAGGATGCCCGGTCTGATCGGGGCCGGCTCCGCCAGCCGCCGGACCGCCTCGATCACGATCCACCCCGTGACGACCAGCAGGACCGCTCCGTTCACCAGCGCGGCGAGGATCTCGACCCGGTACCAGCCGTAGGTCTTGCCCGCGCTCGGGGGCCGCGCCGCGATCCGGGCCGCGAAGAGCGAGAGGGCCAGGGCGCCGGCGTCGGTCAGCATGTGCCCCGCGTCGGCGAGCAGCGCGAGCGACCCCGAGACGAACCCGCCGACCGCTTCCACGACCGTGAATAGCACCGTGATCACGAGCGCCCAGCCGAGGGCGCGGTTGCTCCGCCCCCGCTCCGGACGGTGCACGCACGGCGCCGCCGGCGCCGCCGGCGCCGCCGCGGCCGCCGCGGCCGCCGCTACGGCCGGCGTGCGTGTCACCCCTGCCCCGTGTAGTTTGGGTGTCCCATGGACGGCGTTTCCCTCTCCTCCATCCTCTGGCGGCTCGGCCTCGTCCTGCTGCTGGTGCTGGCGAACGCGTTCTTCGTCGCCGCCGAGTTCGCGCTGGTCGCGTCGCGCCGCACCCGCATAGAGGCGATGATACGCCGCGGCGACACAAAAGCCAAGCTGGTGCGGCGCGCCATCCAGACGCTCGACCGGTACATCGGCGCCACCCAGCTCGGCATCACCCTGGCCAGCCTGGGACTGGGCTGGGTGGGCGAGCCTGCAGTGGCGGGGACCATCGAGGTCCTGTTCGCGCGGCTGCCCGCGCCGCTGGACGCGGTCCTCACCCACGGCGTCGCCAGCACCATCGCCTTCGCCTTCATCACCTTCCTGCACATTGTGTTGGGCGAGCTCGCCCCCAAGACGCTGGCGCTGCTGCACCCGGAGGACACCAGCCGCTGGGTCGCCGGCCCGCTCATCGTGTTCGCGGTGGCGACCAACCCCTTCATCTGGCTGCTGAACGGCACGGCGAACGCGGTGATCCGCCTCCTGGGGATGAAGACGCCCGGCGAGCACGAGCGGGTCCACTCGCCCGAGGAGATCCGGATGCTGGTCGACCAGAGCCAGCGCGCCGGGAAGCTCGAGCGCGACGACGCGCGGCTCCTCGCCGGCGTCTTCGAGTTCTCGGAGAAGAACGCGCGCGCGGTGATGACGCCCCGCACCGAGATAGTCGCGATCCCGGTGGACGAGACTCCGGCCCAGGCCGCCGACCGGATCGCGGCCGCCGGACGGTCCCGCTACCCGGTGTTCCGCGCTTCGCTCGACGACATCGCCGGCATCGTCCACGCCAAGGACATCCTCGCCGCGATCCGCAGCGCCGGCGAGCCCGCGAGCCTCGAAAGCCTGCTCCGGCCCGCCCACTTCGTCCCCGGCTCGCGCGAGGTCGAGGACGTGCTCGCCGACATGAAGCTGCTCAAGACGCACCTGGTCATCGTGCTCGACGAGTACGGCGGCACGGCGGGGCTGGTGACGATGGAGGACCTGCTGGAGGAGATCGTCGGACCGATCGAGGACGAGTACGACCGGCCGCGGCGCGCCGCGGCGCCCGCGGCCGCGGGGAGCACCACCTTCGCCGGCGACGCCGCCTTGACCGACGTGAGCGAGCGCGGCGGGGTCCGGCTCGAAAGCGACGATTACAGCACCCTGGGAGGGTACCTCTTCGGCGCGCTGGGACGGCTTCCCAAGGTGGGGGACCGGATCGAAGTTGAAGGCGGGGTTTTTGAGGTTACTACGATGGACGGTAGAAGAGTGGCGGAGGCGAAGTTACAGAAGCCGTGATCCCAACCTGCGCACTATTGCCGCGGCGAGCGCAACGGCCTCCCTCATGGACGACGGATCCGCGACACCCTTCCCAGCGATGTCCGTAGCAGTGCCGTGGTCCGGCGAAGTACGCGGAACCGGCAGTCCCAGAGTGACGTTCACGGCGTGGCCGAACGACGCGACCTTGATCGCCGTCATCCCCACGTCGTGGTAAGGAGCCAGCACCGCGTCGAACTCCCCGCGCATGGCGCGCACGAACACGGTGTCGGCCGGCAGCGGCCCCGGGATGCCGAGCGTCTCCGCCGCGGGCCGAAGGATCCGGTCGTCCTCGTTGCCGAAGAGTCCGCCCTCGCCGGCGTGCGGGTTCACCGCGCAGAGCGCGAGCCGAGGCTCGGCGATCCCGAACCAGTCGCGCAGCCCCTGCCGCGCGATCTCCCCGATCGCGACGATGCGTTCGGGAGTGAGGATGGAGAGGGCATCGCGCAACGCCAGGTGCGTCGTCACCAGCACCACGCGCAGGCGGTCCGACGCGAGCATCATCGCGGCCTGTTTCGCACCGGTGAGCTCCCGCAGCAGCTCGGTGTGACCGGGGAAGCGGTAGCCGGCGGCGTTGAGCGCCCGCTTGTCGCCCGGCGCCGTGACGATCGCGTCCACCTCTCCCGCCTTCCAGAGCCGCACCGCCTCTTCCACCGCGCGCCCCGTCAGGCGTCCGGCCCGCACCAGTGGATCGCTCTCACCTCCGTCCCAGACCCCGACGCCTACCTGCCGGGCGGCGGCGATGCCCGCGATCACGTCGTCCGGGCCGACGACCACGCACTCAGCCTCAGGCGCCGGTAGCGCCGCGGCCACGACCTCGGCGCCGATGCCGCGGGGGTCACCGGTGGTGATGGCCAGACGTGGAGTGGGGATGACCGTCTCCTGTACACTGTACCCTGCGAACCGCTGCAACTCCGCAACTCTGCAACTCTGCTACACCTGCAACTCTGCCAACTCAATTCCGGGTTACAGCCTGATGTCCACGTACACCTGCCGCCGCAGCGTCTGCAGCAACTCGCGGATCGCCTTCTCCTGTTGGACGTCGGCACGCAGCCGCTCGCGCACTTCCTCGAAGTTGAACGGGCGTTCCGGCTGCACGTCCGTGACCTCGGCGACGGCGAACCTGGAGCGGGCCGGTGTCTCGGGGCTCATTGCGAACGGCCCCACCACCTCGCCCGCCGCCGCGCCCTCGAACGCCTGGACGAAGGGCGCCGGAAGCTGGCTGCGGTCGAGGGGCCCGACGACGCGCGGCTCCGACGTGTCGGCGAAGAGGCGCGCCAGGGAATCGAAGCTCGCATTCCCGCGCAGCCGCACCGCTACCGTGTCGGCGATGCGTCGCGCCGCCGCCAGCTCACTGTCGGAGATCGCCGGGGTGAAGAGGATGTGCCGGGCCTTGATCTCGGCGGGCTGGATGCGATCGACCTGGATGATGTGATAGCCGAACTGCGTCACCACGACGTCGGAGACCTGTCCGGGACGGAGACGGAACGCGACGTCCTCGAACTCCCGCACCATCATCCCGCGGCGGAACCAGTTGAGGTCACCGCCCTGCTCCCGCGAGGCGGGGTCGTCCGAGAAACCACGCGCCGCCGTCGCGAAGTCCGCGCCGCGCCGGATCTCGGCCAGCACCGACTCCGCCTCCGCGCGCGCGGCCGCGCGGGCCGAGGGCGAGGGCACGGGCGCGACCACGATCTGCCGGAACGTGATGGTGGGTGGACGCCGCCTGGTCCCGCCCTGCTGGACCGCGTCGAAGGCCTGCCTGAGCTCCACCTCGGTGACCGGCCCGCTCCGCAGCTTCCCCTCCTGGCGCAACCGGTCGATGTAGCGGCGCTGGTATTCGGCGCGGCGCTGCTGGTCGCCCAGAAAGCGGCGATACTCCTCCGGCGTGCCGTATCCGGCCGCGCGCAGCTGCGCCCGGAATTCCGTGTCGCTGGTGAACCGGGCGCGGACGTCGCGGACCTGCTGCTCCACGGCGCTCTGCACCTCCGCATCAGTGACGCTGATGGTGGTGTCGCGCCGGGCCCGCTGATAGACGACTTCTTCGTCGATCAGCGTTTCGAGGACCTGTCGGCGCAGCGCCTTGAAGGCGGCGGAGTCCTCCGGCACCTGAGCCCCTTCGGACCGCCTTTGGTAGATCTCGTCGTCGATCTCTGAGAGCAGGATCATCCGTTCGCCGACGATGGCGGCCACCCGGTCCAGCAGCTCCCGCGGTCCGGGCCCCTGCGCGCCTAACGGGGCGGCGGCCACGAGGGCCGCCACCGCCGTCGCCGCGAGCGCCACGCTTCTCATGCTACGGCCGGGCTGGCACGGGCGGGCGAGGCTGCCCAACGGGAGGCCCGGCGGGACGCGGGCCGACCGGAGGTCCGCCCGGCACCGGCGTCATTCCCCCTGGCACGCCCTGCGGCGTCTCCGGGCCGCGCAGTTCCTTCGCGCGCTCGAGGGCCCGGTCGACCCCCGCGGCGGAAACGCTCCAGCGGAACCGCTCTCGCAGCAGGTCCGCGAGGAACGGCTTCACCTCGAAGAACTGGCGCCGCGGCGGGTTGGAGGTGATCGCCGCGAAGTAGGCGTCCACCCGATGGCCCGCCGCGGCGCGGCGGTCGCCGCGTGCCGAGCTGTCCGAAGCGAGCGACTCCGCCGAAACGCCCACGGTGTTCGTCAGGAGCGCCAGGTCGCGCCGGAACGATTCCCGGATCGAGTCGCTCTCTTGAGGCGTGAGCCGGTAGTGCCTCGCCTGCGCGGCACGAAGCAGCATGTCGTTGCGCGTGATGCTCTTGACGAACTCGATGATCATGGAGTCAGGCGCCTGCATCACCATGCCGCGAGTCTGCGGTGGGAAGGCCTGGAGCCACCGCGCGAAGTCCCTCTCGCGCAGCCGCCCGCCGCGGTAGGTCGCCACCACGCGCGAACGATCCTTCGCGGCACGAAGGTTCTCGGCCGCGCCCCTCACGATGGCCGGCGCCGAGCCACGGACCCTGACGTCCGTCCGGTTGGTCAGGCTGTCGAGGTAGAGCGAGTCGAGCCGCAGCACGACGATATCCTTGATCCGCATGCTGAAGCTGTCCCGTACCGTCTCCAGCGCGGGCCGCCACAGGATGTGGTAGCCGAACGCGGTCTCGACGATCCCGGAAGTCTGGCCCGGCTGAAGCGCGAAGGCCGCGTCCTCGAACGGCTTCACCATCTGCCCGCGGCCGACCAGGCCCAGCGAGCCGCCGGAGGAGCCCGAGCCGGGATCCTCCGAGTGCTGTGCCGCCAGCGCCTGGAACTCGGCGCCGCGCTGGATCTGGGCGAGATAACCCTCCGCCTGCCGCCGCTTGGCCGCCTTCACGTTGGCGGTGGTGTCCTGCTTCACAGCCACCAGGATGTGGTAGATCCACCTGACCTCGCCGACGTTGTAGGCGCTATCCACCTGAGGGCCGGTGAGCTGCGCCCGCCGCACGATCACCGAGTCGTGCAGCCGGTCAGCCAGGCGCTGCGACACCTCCGGCCACATGGCGGCGAGGACCGTCGCGCTGTCCAGCAGGCTGTCGCCGCTCCCTATCGCCCAAGCGAGCAGCTGGTAGTCCACCCACAGGTCTGCGATCCGGTCGACGACGTCGCGGCGCAGCGGCACCGACTTGGTCGGCGCGATGATCTGCGCCAGCTGATTCACCGTGAGCTGCTGGCCCGCCGCGCGAGCCACGACGTCCTGGTGCGCCGTGATGGCGTCGCGCAGGCCGGAGCAGCCGGTCAGGGAAAGGCAGAGCGAAAGCACCGCAAGGCGGCGAAACATGCGTTCTCCTGTCAGTTGGTATCGGATACGGCGCGCGACAAGGCGCGCACCAGGCCTGCCAGCAGCGGCATCCCGCCGAGCCGCTCGAGCCGCAGCACCAGCGGCGATGCCCGGCGCACATCGGCGGCGAACTGGACTTCGTCCATCGCCGCGGTGAGTCGCGCGAGCCTCGGCGAGGCCCCGGCGCGGAACACCAGGCGAGCCTCGTTCCCGCGCGCCAGAACCGTTTCGAGGCCGAGACGCGCGCCGATCACCCGCAGCTGGGTGAGCGCGACGAGCGCCTCGGCCTCGGGGGGCAGCCGACCGAACCGGTCGGCCATTTCCGCCCGCAACTCGTCAATTTCACCTGATGAAACGCTCCGCGCCAGCCGCCGGTACAGGTCGAGCTTGGCCGCGTCCTCCGCCACATAGTCGTCGGGCAGGAACGCCGCCCGCTCCAGGACGATCTCGGGAGGCGGATAGGCGACGGCTCCCCCGTCCCCCTTCAGCGCGCGAACGGTGTCCTCCAGCATCCTCAGGTACACGTCGACACCCACCGACAGGGCGAACCCCGTCTGCTCCGCGCCCAGCAGGTTACCCGCCCCCCTGAGCTCCAGGTCCTTGATCGCGATCCGGTAGCCGGCGCCCAGCTCCGTGTGGTGCGCCAGCGTCTGGAGCCGCGCCTCCGCCGCCCCGTCCACGTCGTCGGGCACGACGAGGTAGCAGTAAGCACGGCGGTGGCTCCGGCCCACCCGCCCCCGCAACTGGTAGAGCTGCGCCAGCCCGAACTGCTGGGCGTCATGCACGATCATCGTGTTCGCGTTCGGCACGTCCAACCCCGACTCGACGATCATCGTCGAGCACAGGACACCCAGGTCGCCGGAGACGAACCGCCGCATCATGGCGTCGAGGTCGTGCGGCCGCATCTGCCCGTGCGCCACGCCGACGCTCGATCGCGGCGCCAGGCGCCGGATCCGCTCCGCGATCGTCTCCAGCGTCTCGATCCGGTTGTGGACCACGTACACCTGTCCCCCGCGGTCCAACTCCCGCGCCATCGCCTCCTCGAGCAGCTCGTCGTCCCACGGCTCCACGAACGTCACCACCGGCGACCGGTCGCGCGGCGGGGTCTCGATCAGGGTGAGGTCGCGCAGCCCCGCCAGGCTCTGCTGCAGCGTCCGCGGTATCGGCGTGGCCGTGAGCGTGAGCACATCCACCTGGAGCCGCAGCTTCTTGAGACGCTCCTTGTGCTCCACGCCGAACCGGTGCTCCTCGTCCACCACCACCAGGCCAAGGTCCTTGAAGATCACGTCGGGCGAGAGCAGGCGATGCGTCCCGATGACGAGGTCGATCGTGCCCCCGGCGAGACCGGCCAGGATCGCCCGCTGCTCCTTCGGCCCGTGCAGCCGTGAGAGCATCGCGAAATGCACCGGGTAGTCGGCCAGGCGCTCGCCGAAGGTGCGCCCGTGCTGCTCCACGAGGATGGTCGTCGGCGCGAGGACCACGACCTGCTTCCCCGCCTGGATCGCCTTGAACGCGGCCCGCACCGCTATCTCGGTCTTGCCGTAGCCCACGTCTCCGATCACCAAACGGTCCATCGGACGCGGCCGCTCCATGTCGGCCTTCACGTCCAGCGTCGCCTTGCGCTGGTCCGGCGTGTCCTCGTACAGGAAGGCCGACTCCAGCTCCCGCTGCCAGCGCGTGTCGGGCGGGAAGGCGAAGCCCACCGCGAGCTTGCGGTGCGCGTACAGGTCGAGCAGTTCGGCCGCCATCTTCCGGACCGACTCCTCCGCCTGGGCGCGCAACCGCTTCCACTTTCCGGCGCCCAGCTTGTGGAGTCTGGGAGGCGGCGCGTCACCGGTCTCCACCTCCACGCTGCGATAGCGCTCGAGCTGATCGATCCGGTACAGCGGCACCTGGAGCAGGTCGCCGCCCTCGTACTCGACGACCGCGACCTCCATCGTCGCTTCGGCCACGGTGATGGTCTGGATGCCGCGGTAGATCCCGATGCCGTGTTCCAGGTGCACGACGACGTCGCCGGGCTGGAGCGCGCCGCTGAGGCCGGCCGGCGGCGCCGTCCGGTACCGGCGCGGTCGGCGGATGCGGCGCGCGCGGCGGAAGATCTCGTGGTCGGTGAGCGCGAAGAGCCCCGGCAGCGAGAAGCCGCCGTCCAGCGCGCCGATCGCCAGGGTGAGGCGCTCCGGGAAGCGCCGGCCGCCCTCGGCCAACAGCTCCTCGAGGCGCTCGAGCTGCCCCTCGTTGTCGCACAGCACCAGGGTCTCGCTCCCAACCGGCGGAAGGACCCGCGCCAGGTCCCGGGCGATCTCGGGCGGCGGCGTGACGGGAAGCCGGTGGGTGGGCGCCGTGGCGCCGAGCTCCAGCCTGGCGAACGACGCGCGCCCGGCGCGCCAGGCGTCCGGCGCCGTCAGGAGGTCGGCGCGTGGAGGGACGTCTTCGCCCAGGCGGCGCGCGATCTCCGCGTGGTGTTCCGCCTCGTCCCACGCGCGCTGGACCTCGGGCTCGAACTCGATCGGTCGCTCCTCGACGAGCAACGCGCCGGAGGGCAGCAGCTCGAGGAGCGTGCAGCGGATCTTCTCGCCTTCCGAGAGCGCCGCGTGCGGGTTCGAGGGCAGGACCGTCACCCTCTCCAGGTCGCCGCTGCCGCGCTGGGTGGAGAGGTCGAACGCGCGCAGCGCGACCATCTCGTCGCCCCAGTACTCGGCGCGCGCCGGCTGCGCCATCCCGAAGCCGTAAACGTCCACGATGCCGCCGCGGACCGCGAACTGCGCCACGTCGACGACCTGCGGCACGCGCCCATAACCCAGTTGCTCGAGCCGCCTGACCGCCTCGCGGAACGGGACGCCCTTCGCCAGCTCGAGACGCGACGCCTGCAGCGCCGCCGGCATCAGGGTGCGCTCCTGGGTCGCGCGGGCCGTCGTGACGAGCACCTGGAGCGCGCCGCGCGTGAGCTGCTCCAGCGTCTCCACCCGCTCGCCCGCGATCTCGTAGTGCGGCTCGTCCTCCCCCAGCGCCTCCCGCTGCGGGTAGAGCGCGATCCGGTCCTCCGGCATCAGCACCGCCAGGTCCGCGAGCCACCGCTCGGCATCGGTGGGCGCGCCCGCGATCACTACGAACAGCTGCGAAGGCTGCGCTTCGGCGAGGGCGGCGACCAGCAGCGCCCCCGACGATCCGGCCAGCGGGCCGAGCGATGCTCGGGCGCGGGGCGCGCGGACCGCCCCCGCGAGGTCTGCGAAGCCGGGGAGGGCGCGGAAGGCCGCGATCAGCCGTGGAAGCGGCATCGGTCAGGCGGAGCGGCTGAGGCCGCCGGTAGCGAGCCCGGCCTCCACCAGCAACACCAGCAGCACGCCGGCGAGGAGCCAACCCGTCAGCTCGCTCCGACCCGCGCCGCGGAAACGCAGCGATCCGTATTCGCGCGCATCGCCCGTCACCGTGACCCGCGCTCCCTTGAAGCGCGCGCGCAGCGTCGCGGCGTCGGCACGGCGGAGGTCGGACTCACGCGGGTCGGGCGCGACGACCAGTATTCCGGCGGTGTCCGCGCCGGCGAGCAGCGGGTAGAGGCCCGGCACCCGCGGCGCGGTCACGATGGCTCCCGATTCCACTGCCTGCGCCGAGTCCTGCGCCAGCCCGAGCGCGGTGGCGTTGGCGGGCAGCTCGACGGGATCGCCTGGTGCGGCCTCCAGTATCCCAGCCTCCCCACGCGCGATCCGGTTGACCAGCGCGTCCACGAAGGGCACGAAGACCCCGAGCAGCGGAAGGTTGGTCTCTTCGGGGACGACGCGACTCCCGACCACCACCGCTCGACCCTCGCGCACCAGCCACGGCTCACCGCCGGCCCGCGCGAGGACCTCGCGATCGGCGTCCGCCGTACGCGGCTCGAGCCGGTAACGACGCATCGCGCGCGCACCGGCCAGCTCCGGCACGAGGGGGGCGGCGATCGTGTCCTCGCCCTCCACCCGCGCGCCGAACCGCCAGCGCACGCCTGCAGCGGCAAGGGCGCGATTCACTGCGCCCAGCGCGACCGGGTCCGCCGGAGGGAACACGACGCCCGCCCCGGTGTGCGTCACTCCGCCGATGCGGACCGCGCCGGAGGCGTCACCGCCGCGGCGCACCTGCCCGCCCTCGACCAGCACCGCGAGCGCCTCGGTCAGGAACGGCCCCAGGTCCGCGCCCTGCACGATCGTGACCGACGCGGGAGGCACGACGCGCACCGCGAACGGACGGCGGTCGTCGGCGCGCAGCTCGTCGGGATCGAGAGTCACCTCTCCGCTCCGCCAGCCGGGCTCCACCTTCGGCGCGCTCAGCGCCACTGCGTCGCCGGCCGTGGCGAGGGCACGCCCACCGGTGCGCCCCTCCATCGTGAGCGTCACGCTCGCGCGGGCGTCACCACTCGACGTCGCACCGCCCACGCGCGCGGTGACGCCGCCGGTCCCCGCAAGCCAGATCGACGGCACCGCCCGCGCCGCAACGACACCCCGGTTCTCCGGCGGCTCCGCGGCCGGATGGTAGAAGAGGATGGGGAGTCCCGCCGCCACACTGTCGCGGCCCCCTCTCTCCCCTATCTCACCTCTCTCACCTCTCTCCCCTATCTCCCCTCTCTCACCTTTCTCACCTGTTTCCAAAGCCGTCGCCTGCAAGTCACTGAGTACATGTATCTCGCCCCTTGCATATCCAGCCGTCGCAATAAGCCTTGCCGCAGTGCCAATGCTCGCGCCGACGTCAAGACGCCGCGCTTCGGGCCTCAGCGACGACGCCACCTCGAGCAGCTCGGCGGGCGTGCCGCGCCGCGCCAGGCCGTCCGCGCCGATCAGCCATACCGCATCGCCGGACTGGGCGGCGCGCAGCGTCTCCCGGGCGCGCAGCGCGAGGTCGTCGAGCACCCGCGAGCCGCCCGCGATCGCGCCGGAGGAAAGTGAATTGTCCAGGACGATCGCGAGCGCGGTGGGCTCGTGCAGGACGCCCGAGCCGCCCGGCACCACCGGCCGCGCCGCGGCCGAGACCAGCAGCACCACGGCCAGCATGCGCAGGATCATGAGGAGAAGATGCCGCAGCCGGATGGAGCGCTGCGCCTCGCGCTCCGTCTGGCGCAGATAGCGCACCGCCGGGAATACGACGTCGGGCGGGCGCCGGCGCTGGAAGAGGTGCAGCAGGGGCGGGACGAGCGCGGCCGTGAGCCCCAGAAGGGCGAGAGGGTGGAGGAAGAACATCAGCCCAGTCGGGCGCGCCCCTCCGCCGCGTGGCGCAGCGCGTGGCCGAACGGCGTCTCGGTGGTGACGCGGTGGTATCCGATCCCGCTGGAGCGGCAGGCGCGCCGCCAGGCCGCGACCACTCGGTCCACCGTGGCGCGGTACTCGCGCCTCAGGTCGCGCGCGGCCGTCACGATGCTCTCACCGGTCTCCGGATCCACGTAACGCGCTTCCCGTGGACCGGAGAACTCTACCTCCGAGGGGTCCATGACGTGGAAGACGGTGACCTGATGGCCGCGATGCCGCAGGTAACGCAGCGCGTGAAGCACCAGCTCGCGCTCGACCAGGAGGTCGGAGACGAAGATCACCATCCCGCGGCGCCTGAGCAGGTCCGTGACCCGGCGCAACGCTCCCTCGGCCACCGTGCGGCCGCCGGGCGCCAGAGCCGCCAGCTCGCGCACCACGAGGTGCCACTGGCCGGACCGCGCGCGGGGGGGGATCACCGCCCGGATCGTGTCGTCGAACGCGATGAGTCCCGTCGCGTCGCGCTGGCGGAGCAGGATGAGCGCGAGCGCCGCCGCGAGCCGCGACGCGTAGTCGAACTTGGTCAGCCGCTTCCCGGCATCGCCCGTCCACGCCATGGAGCGCGAGACGTCGAGCACGATCGTCGCACGGAGGTTCGTCTCCTCCTCGTACTGCTTCACGTAGAGGCGATCCCGACGGCCGAGGATCTTCCAGTCCAGGTAGCGCAGCTCGTCGCCCGGCTGGTACGGCCGGTGCTCGGCGAACTCGACCGAGAAGCCGCGGAACGGGGAGCGGTGCAGTCCGGCCAGGAACCCCTCGACCACGCCTCGCGCCACGACCTCGATCCCGCCCAGGCTTGCCACCTCGTGCGGGTCCAGCAGGTCGAGCCGCCCGGCACTCACCGTTGCGGCCATCAGCTGTCACTCAAACAGGACATGCCGTAAGGTACGGGCTTGGGTCGAATGAAGCCAAGTCCTTGGAAAACGGTGACTTGTGAAACGCGGCCCCACTGGCACGCTCCCTGCTCCCTGACCTGGCGGACCGCTGGGTCCGGAGGCTTACGATGCTACGCCCAACTGCCGTCGCTCTCACCCTCGCCGCGCTCGCGCTCCCGTTGCGCGCGGAGGACTCCCCGGTTCGGGGGTCGCTCTCGGGCTGGTCGCATGGGGACCAGCCGGGCATCCGTATCTGGACGTCCCACGGCGAGGTGTACCGCCGTGGCGAGCGGGTGCGGCTGTACTTCCGGACCGAGCGCGACGCGTACGTGATGATCCTGCGCGCTGACTCGGACGGTCGCCTGCGCGTCCTGTTCCCGCGGGTCCCGTCCGAGAACAACTACGTTCGCGGCGGCGCCACCTACGACGTGCCCAACTACGGCCGGCGCGATGCCTTCGTCGTGGATGACGACCCGGGCGTGGGTTACGTGTTCGCGGTCGCGGCCCAGGACCAGTTCCGGTGGGATCCCTGGACCTCAGCCGATCACTGGCAGCTGGAGCGGGTGAGCGACGGCCGCATTCACGGCGATCCATACAGCTCCCTCGAAGAGCTGGTCCAGCGCATCCTCCCCGAGGGTTACGCGGACTACGACACCCACTTGCTCCCGTACCACGTCGAGCAGCGCTACGACTACCCGCGGTTCGTGTGTTACGACTGCCACTCGTACGTGGGCTATTCCTACTGGAACCCGTACCGCTTCTATTGCCCCCGGTTCACGCTATTCGTGTACAACGACCCGTACTACTTCTACCCGAGTTACTGGTACCCGACTCGGTACTACGGGGGCACGCGCGTCGTCTACGTGCGGCCGGGGCAGCGGGACGGGCGCTACGTCTTCAAGGCTCGTGAGGACCAGACGCAGCCGGGCATCGCCTATCGTGACCGCCGGGCGGACGCCCGGACCGGCGAGCGGCGGCCCGCGGACCGCGGGGTGCGCGGCGCGGACATCGGCGGGGTGGGCAGCGTGGCCGTGCCGGGCCGGCGCCTGGCTCCGACGGATGGCGGATCGGTGGGTGGCGGACCCCCACCCGGCGGCCAGCCCGCGGAGCGTACGCCAGTCATTGGCGGCGGTGTGCCGGGTCGGCGCACGCTCACCCCCGGTGGCGCGACGACCGGCAACCCGCCCGCGGTCAACCCGGGGACTCCGACCGACGACCGCGGCCGCCGCCGCACGCTGAAAGAGCCGTCGAGCCCCGGCTCGCCGAGCGCGCCGTCGCAGCCGCGCCAGGTCGCACCGCGGGAGACCGGGCGCCGCGGACTGTCACCCGATCCCTACTCGACTCGGCCCACGCCGCGGGAGCCGCCGGCGCAGCCTTCGGAGCCGCCGGTGACCCGCGGGATCTCGCGCCCCGAGTGGCGCGGCAGTCCGCAAACGCCTAAGGCGGAGCCCCGGCAAGAGCCGCGTGCCCCTGAAGCACGCCCGGAGCCGCGCGCACCGGATTCGCGGCCGGCGCCGCGTGCCGAACCGAGAAGCGAACCGAGCGACCAGCCACGAGCCGAGCCGAGGCAGGAGCCTCGCGGCGCTCCGGCGCCACGCGCCGAGCCGAGGCAAGAGCCACGCGCCGCTCCGGCGCCACGCGCCGAACCGAGGCAAGAGCCGCGCGCCGCTCCGGCGCCTCGTGCCGAGCCACGCGCCGCTCCGGCGCCCAGGCAGGAATCGCCGCGGTCTCCGAGTCCCACGCTGACCCGGAGACGGCCGTAGGACGTCGTACCCCGCAGCAAGAACCTCGCAGGAAACTTCCTCGAGCGCCCGGCCGTAGCTGTCTGCGGCCGGGCGCTTACCTTTGGTAGCCCCGTTGCAACCACTCAACCCAGGTGACTGATGCGACGTTCGACGCTGCCGCTCTTCTTCCTTGCCCTGACTGGGGCCCCAATGTCAGCGCAGACCCGCGCCCGTGCCGGCGAACCAGCGGCCGCGGTGCGCCGAGCGGTCGAGACCATCACGCCAGCCGACGTGCAGCGCCGCATCGGCATCCTGGCCGACGACTCGATGCGGGGGCGCCTCACGCCGAGCCCGCAGCTCGACCAGGTCGCCGACTACATCGCCGGAGAGTTCCGCCGATTCGGCCTGCGGCCCGGCGGCGACAACGGCACCTTCCAGCAGCGCTACCTCATCCGCCGGACGCAGATCGACACCACGTCCTTCGCGATGGCGATGGGACGCGGCGCGCACGGCCACTGGATCCTGGGCCGGGACGCCGCGCTGGTCGCGGGCGCGATTCCGGCGGCGCCGATCACCGGTCCGGCAGTGCTGGTCGTCGGCGCTCCAGCTGATACCGCGCGCCCCTTCGGCGATGTGTCGCTCACCGGCGCTATCGTCCTGCACGTGATGTCCGTGAGCCAGATACGTCCGCAGACCATGCTCCCGCTGCTCGCGAAGGCGGCGGCGGCCGGGGCCCGGGGATGGATCATCGTCTCGGATCGCTCCGCGCAGTCGTTCGCCGTACGTCTCCGCAACACCCGGGCGCCGCAGCTGGAGCTGGTGGGCGGTGCCGAACCAGGCGACTCTCCGATCCCCCTGCTGGAAGTGCGCGACAGCAGCGCGCGCGGCGTGCTCCAGGCGGCGGGCGAGGACATCGCGGCGCTGCGCGCGTCCGCCACGCCGACAGTGCGCGCCCTCGGGGGCGTGACCAGCACGATCAACGTGCGCCGCACGGTGCTCTCCGAGCAGACGGCGCCCAACGTCATCGGCATCCTCGAGGGGAGCGACCCGCAGCTGCGGAACGAGTACGTCTTCTTCACGGCGCACATGGATCACATCGGCACCGTGGCGGATGCCTATCAGTGCCGCGCCGCCGGCGCGGATTCCACCTGCAACGGCGCCGACGACAATGCCTCCGGCACGACCGGCGTCCTCGAGCTGGCGGAGGCGTTCGCCACCATGAACCCGCGGCCGCGGCGTTCGCTGGTGTTCATGACGGTGAGCGGCGAGGAGCGCGGCCTCTGGGGGAGCGAGTACTACTCCGAGCACCCGACGCTCCCGCTCGCCAACACGGTGGCCGACCTCAACATCGACATGATCGGCCGTAACTGGCGCGACACCATCGTGGTCATCGGCAAGGAGCACTCGAGCCTGGGCGAGGTCGCCAACCGCGTGACTACCGAGCACCCCGAGCTCAACATGCAGCTGGTGGACGACCGGTGGCCCGACCAGCGGTTCTACTTCCGCTCCGACCACTACAACTTCGCGCGGAAGGGCGTGCCGATCCTCTTCTTCTTCAACGGGGTGCACCCCGACTACCACCAGGCGACCGACTCTCCGGACAAGATCGACGCGGAGAAGGAAGCGCGGATCATCCGGATGGTCTTCTACATCGGGCTGGACGTTGCGAACACGACGGCTCGGCCGCAGTGGAACCCCGAGAGCCGCCGGCGCATCGTCGAGGCCGCGGGCAACTGACCGTGCGGCCGCGCCCGGCCCGAGCATGATCCGCACCGGCCCTGCCGGGTGGTCGTACGCTGACTCGCCGGGGCACGTCTACCCGGCGGACGCCGGACGCCGCTTCGACGCCCTCGCCTACCTGGCCTCGTACTTCGACACCATCGAGATCAACTCCACTTTCTACGCGCCCCAACCACCCCGGAATTTCGCCTCGTGGGTGAAGCGGGTGGCGCACAATCCGGAGTTCAGGTTCGCGGTCAAGCTGTGGCAGAGGTTCACGCACGACGGGGGGAGCGGGGAGCGGGGAGCGGGACCTAGGGAGGCGCGCGACGTGCAACAGGTGACTGAGGGGCTAGAGGTACTGCGCGAGGCGGGACGGCTCGGCGCGGTGCTGGCGCAGTTCCCGTGGTCGTTCAAGCCCTCCGACGAGAGCCGCGACGTGATCCGCAAACTCTCCGATGACTTGGCGGGGTGGCCGGTGGTCGTGGAGCTGCGGCATGGAGGTTGGGCGAAGCACGAGTACGCGGTCCTCCTCAAGGACCTGGGCCTCGGCTTCGCCAACATTGACCAGCCGGTGATCGGCGAGTCCATCGGGCCCACCGCGGGGGCCACGAGCGCGATCGGTTACGTGCGTTTCCACGGCCGCCGCTACGACACCTGGTTCGAGCGCAACGAGGACTCGGCGCAGCGCTACGATTACCTGTACACCGCCGAGGAGCTGGAGCCCTGGGTGGACCGCATCAAGCGCGTCGCATCCGCCGAGGGAGTGCAGGATGTCTACGTCATCTCCAACAACCACTTCGAAGGAAAGGGGCCGGCCAA